>JBKJVO010000103.1:0-8190 GCA_046717305.1 Candidatus Limnocylindrales bacterium | reverse complement strand
GCTTCGGCCGGCGGCGGAGCGCCGCTTCGAGCACCTGGTCCATCGAGTCAGCCAGGACGAGCTTGATGGACTTGCGGATCTCCTCAGGAATGTCCTGAAGATCCTTCTCGTTCTTCTTCGGCAGGATCACCATCTTCGCCCCGGAGAGGTGCGCAGCGAGGATCTTGCTCTTCAGCCCGCCGATCGGGAGGACGCGGCCGCGGAGGGTGATCTCTCCGGTCATCGCGACGTCCTTGCGGACGGGGATGCCGGTGAAGGCAGAGATCATCGCGGTGGCCATCGTGATCCCGGCGGACGGACCGTCCTTCGGGATCGCCCCGGCCGGGACGTGGATGTGGAGCGTCTGCTTTTCGAAGGTTTCCCGCGGGATGCCCAGGGCGTCCGCGTGGGTGCGGATCCAGGACAGGCCCGCCCGGGCGGACTCCCGCATCACCTCGCCCAGCTGGCCGGTGAGGATGAAGTCCTCCTTGCCGTCCATGCGGGTGACCTCGATCGCGACGATGTCGCCGCCGACCTCGGTCACGACGAGCCCGGTTGCCGAGCCGATCTGGTCCTCCGGCTCCAGCTCGCCGTACTCCCAGCGCGGCGGCCCGAGGAACTCGACGAGCTTCTTCCGATCCACGATCGTCTTCCGCTTGCGGCCCTCGGCAACGCTCCGGGCGACCTTGCGCATGACGTTCGCGATCTCACGCTCCAGGTTCCGGACCCCGGCCTCCTTCGTGTAGGCCTGGACGAGTTCTGTCATCGTCTCGTCCGTGATCTCGATCTGACCGGCCTTCAGGCCGTGGTTGCCGCGCTGCTTCGCGACCAGGAAGCGCTTCCCGATCTCGACCTTCTCCCGCTGCGTGTAGCCGGGCAGCTGGATGATCTCCATCCGGTCGCGGAGCGCCGCCGGGATGGGATCCGTGAGGTTGCCGGTCGCGATGAAAAATACCTTGCTGAGGTCGAACGGCACCTCCAGGTAGTTGTCCTGGAACGTGTTGTTCTGCTCGGGGTCCAGGACCTCCAGGAGGGCGGACGACGGGTCGCCCCGGAAGTCCATCCCGATCTTGTCGATCTCGTCCAGCATGAAGACGGGGTTGTTCGTGCCGGCCGTCTTGACGTTCTGGATGATCCGGCCGGGGAGCGCCCCGATGTACGTGCGCCGGTGGCCGCGGATCTCCGCCTCGTCGTGGATGCCGCCGAGGCTCATCCGGACGAACTTCCGGCCCATCGCCCGCGCGACGCTCTTGCCGAGCGACGTCTTGCCGACGCCGGGCGGGCCAATCAGGGCGAGGATCGGGCTGCGGATTGTGTCCGCGAGGGACCGAACCGCGAGGTATTCCAGGATCCGCTCCTTAACCTTCTCGAGGCCGTAGTGGTCCTCATCGAGGATCGTCGCGGCCGCCTTGATGTCGTAGCGGTCCTCCGTGGTCACGTTCCACGGAAGGCTGACCAGCCAGTCCACGTACGTCCGGATCACGCCGACCTCCGGCGAGGCGGACGGGATCCGGCTCATCCGGTCGATCTCCTTGATCGCCCGCGCCTTGACCTCCTCCGGCATGCCGGAGGCCTCCACCTTCTCGCGTAGCTCGTTGACGTCCGCCTGCTGCGGGTCGTCCTCGCCGAGCTCCCGCTGGATGGCCTTCAGCTGCTCGCGGAGGATGTACTCGCGCTGGGTCTTGTCCATCTCGGACTTGACTTCGGACTGGATCCTCCCCTTCAGCTCGAGGATCTCGATCTGGTGGGCGAGGAAGCCCGAGACGAGCTTCAGGCGCGCCACGATGTCCACCGTCTCGAGCAGCTCCTGGCGCTGCTCCGTCGTCATGTCCGGGCTGTACGCGGTCATGTCCGCGAGGAGGCCCGGCTCGGTGATGTTCTTCGCCGCGACCGCGGCCTCGGGCGGCACCGGTGCGCCTGCCTGGACGTACTGCTCCACCTGGGCCTGGACGGAGCGCATGAGGGCCTTGATCTCGACGTTCGATGGCGTCGTGTCGTGGAGCTCCTCGATGACCGCGCGCAAATACGGCTCGGACTGGGCAAACCCGCGGACGCGAATGCGCGTCTGGCCCTGGACGATGGCCCGGACGGTGCCGTCCTGCAGCTGGACGACCTGCGCGATCTTCGCCAGGGTGCCGACCTCGTACAGCTCGGACGGGTCCGTGATGTCCTCCTGGTCCGCCCGGCGCTGGGTGACCAGGGCGATCGGGCTGCCGGCCTCGACCGCGGCGTTCAGCGCGGCGACGCTCTTCTCGCGACCCACCTGGAGAGGCACGATCATCTCCGGGAAGATGACCGTCTCGCGGAGGGCGACGAGCGGGAGCTCATGGATCTTCGGTTCGGTCCGCTCGGCGCCCGGCTTGGACGGTCGCTTGGCCATCTGGGTTCTCCTGCGTGGTTGCGGCTGCTGGCTGGGTGGTCAGCGTGGGTGGCTGACGGGCCGTTGATCCGGCCCGCGGGATCAGGCGGTGGAAGCTTCGGGCTCGGGCGCCGCTTCCGCCGCGTCCCGCGCGGCTTCGGCGGCACTCGCCCCCTCGTCATACAGTCGTTCGAGGATCCTGGTCCCGAGGCGTTCCTCGAGCTCGAAGAGGATGCGGACCCCAGCGAGATTCACGCCCAGGTTCTGGGTGAGGTGGCGGATCCACATGACCCGCCGGATGTCGATCTCGGAGTAGAGGCGGATATTGGTCGGGGTCCGTGCCGGACAGACCAGGCCGGCGTCCTCGTAGATCCGGAGCGTCCGAGGATGGACGCTCACGATGCTCGCCGCCACGCTGATGACGTAGACGGGTCGCCCCGGGTCTCGAGGGTCGGTTCGGCCGATGGTCATGCGCACGGACGTATGCTAGAAACCTGACAATGATGTTGTCAAGTGTTCGATGGGTTGCGGTTTCTTGATTCGGCAACCGAACGGCCGCTGCAGACCTGGCCGGCGTTCCCCGATGGCACCGGCTGCGACGGGGATCAGGCTCGAACCGGCGCGTCTCTTTCCAGGAGCAGCGCGATCGCGACGCCGATCACCGCGACGGCAAGCGGCATGCCCGCGTAGGTCAGCGAGCTGGCCGCTCCGATCCCAATCGTCATGACGAGGACGAGGGCCAGGGGCCAGCCAGCCACCGCTCGCCCGCCGGTTCGCAGGAGCGCGAGACCAGCGACCGTCCCGGAAATGAGCGCGCCCAGCCAGCCGAGCAGGAAGGTCATCCACGCCAGGGACCTGGCATTCGGCGCGTCGCTCCCGCCGTCGTACGGGAGGTCGGTGAAGAGCCAGAACTCTGCCGCGTTCCCGGCCGCCATCACCAGCAGCGCGAGGCTGAACCCGACAAGTGCCCGGCCGGCAAGCCTCGAACCTCGCATGATCGCTCCGCCTCAGTTCGCCATGGCGCGCTTGACGCCACCCTGCATCGACGCTATATATCGCGTCACGATATATACGGCCGAACGATAGCAGGTGACGTCAATGGTCTGGGTGGTCCGACTGGTCGAACGGTCGACCATCATCGACGCGAGCGCGGCGCGATGATCGGCCGGCACTGTCGCGTTCTCGCCACGCTGTTGCCCGTCTTGCTGGTCGCGGGGTGCAGCCCACCCGTCCAGGGATCCGGCTCGCCCACGGAAGCAGCCTCCTCGGGCGTTCGATCGTCGTCCGATGCCGGTGCCATCCGCCTGCTGATCGACACGGACATGGGCGCGGACGACATCGTGGCGATCGCGACGCTGCTCCGTGAGCCGGGGGTTGAAGTCGTCGGGATCACCGTGTCGGGAACGGGGCTGGCCCACTGCGGTGGCGGCCTGTACACCGCCCGGGCGCTGGTCACCGCGCTCGCGGACGGGCCGATCCCCGCCGCGTGCGGTCGCGGCGCAGCGCTCGGCCCCGCCCAACCATTCCCGGAGGAGTGGCGGGCGGGCGCCGATTCTGGCTACGGCATCAACCTGCCCGCGCCGGCGGCACCTCCGGATCGCCGAACCGCGGAGCAGTTCATCGTGGACTTGGCGAGTGCCGGCGACCGACCGCTGACGATCCTCACCCTCGGGCCGCTCACGAACATCGCCATGGCGCTCCGCCTTGATCCGGCGCTGGTGGGCCGGATCGATCGCCTCGTCGCGATGGCCGGAGCGATCGACGTGCCCGGCAACGTCTCCCCGCAGGATGGCGGGTCCGGGTCCCCCACGGCGGAATGGAACCTCCATGCGGACCCGACCGCGGCCGCCGAGGTCCTCGCCGCCGGCCTGGACCTGACGCTCGTCCCGCTCGACGCCACAAACGATGTGCCGCTCACCGCCGACATCGTCTCCGCGCTCGAGGCGGATCATGCCGCCGCGCCCGCCGACATCGTCTTCGAGCTGTATGCCCGGAACGGCTATCTCGTCAACGGCGACCAATACCTGTGGGACCCGCTGGCGGCCCTCGCCCTGCTCCATCCCGAGGTCGTCACGGTGCGCGAGGCAACGGTCCGAGTCGTGGAGGGCGATGGGCTCGACGGCGGGCGGCTCCTGGAGGACATGGGCGGCGCCAGCCTCCGGACGGCCACCGGCGCGGATTCCGCCGCTTTCCAGGAGCTGTTCCTCGCGGCCCTTCGGCGTGGGGATCCGCGGCCCGATCCGTTCGCGCCGTCCGTGGTCATCCGAGTCCGGGCCGGCGACACGATCTGCGAGGCGGACCTCGAGCCGTCGCCCGCCAAGGCAGGCCTCGTCCGCCTGGACGGGAGCTCGGACCCGTCCGGCGGCCGGACGGTCGCGGCCTTCGGGCTCGGCGACTGGACGTGGGAGCAGGTCGAGGCGTTCACCGCCGACCCGGTCTTCGACGAGGCTCCGCCGGTCACGAGCATCGCCTCGCTCCTGTTGGCGCCTGGAGGGTCCGGCACGGCGTACGGGGAGGGGTCCGCGGGACTGATCGGTGTCGCTTGTGTGACCGGCACGTTCGAGGCGCCCATCATCCGCCTCGCCGGGCCCTTCGAGCTCCTGCCCGAGCGCTGATCGTCCGCAGGCCGATCCACCGGACCACGCGCGACTCATCACGGTGCGCGCCGCGCGCGTCCGGCGTCAGTCCGGATCAGGCCTTCGGCGTCACGGCATCGGGGCTGTCGCCGATCAGCTGCTCGTGGAGCCGCGCGGAGCACTCGTTCGGACCGATCGCGATCACCTTGTCTCCGACACGGAGCGTCATATCCGGCAGGAGCGGGCTCGCGACACCATCGCGTACGACCGCGAACAGCGAACAGCCGGCCGGCATGGTCAGATCGCCGGCCGCGCGCCCGATCGCGGGCGAGCCATCCTGCAGGTGCGCCTCGATGATCTCGAGCTCGCCCTCGCCGAGCGTCGCGAGGTGGAGCAGTTCGTGGACCGGGATGTCCTGCTCGATCGAGCCGAGGATCATCCGGGTGGGGCTGATGATCTCGTCCACGCCGAGGTGGCGAAAGAGCGCCTCGTTCTTCGGGTTGTTCACCCGCGCGATGGTCCGGCGCACGTCGAAGTGGTGCTTCGCCATCTGGCAGATCACGAGGTTGTCCTCGTCATCGCCCGTGACCGCCGCGACGATGTCCGCCCGAGCGCAGCCGGCCTCGCCGAGGTACTTGCCCTCGCAGCCGTCGTGCGCGACGACGATGGACCCGATCTCGTCCGAGATCTGGTCCGCGCGGGCGCGGTCCTTCTCCATGAGGACGACCTCGTGGCCGTTCTCGATGAGCTCCTTGGCGAGGTAGTAGCCTACCTTTCCGCCGCCGACGACGAGCACGAACACGTTCAGCCCTCCCCGCCGGCCGTGGCGCTGGCACCGATCGCGTCCACGATGCTCGTGTGGCGGGCGTCGCCGTGATGTCGCCCCGTGGCGGCGATCAGGCTCGGCACACCGCTCTGCTCCAGATCGAGGAAGCCAGTGATCGCATCGGCGAGCATCGTCGTCCGGCAGACCGTGGCGATCCCAAGCTCTGCGTACGCGGCCGCGCGGACCGGATCGTTGATCTTCGCGAGGACCCGCTCGATGTCGAGCTTCTCGGTCGCGACCTGGGCCGCCATGACGTTGCGGTTGTCGCCCTCCGTGAGGGCCAGGAAGACGTCCGCGTCCTCCGCGCCGGCGCGGCGCAGGGTGTCCTCGTCCGTGCCGTCGCCGCGAACGGCCGTGCCGCGGAACTCGCTCGGCAGGCGGTCGAACGAACGGGTGGAGAGGTCCAGCACGACGACCGCGTGTCCCGCGGCGTCGTATGCCTCGGCGAGGGCCGATCCGACTCGACCACAGCCCACGATCACGATCTTCACAATTGATCCTCGGGTATTGGCTCGCGCACCACCCAGACGGCGCACGGGGCGTTCTTCAGGACGTACGGGATGGTCCGGCCGATCGCGAAATCGCCGCCGAACCGCTTGCGATAGGGGAGCCCAACGACGAGCAGGTCCGCGTCACGCTCGGTTGCCTCGTCAACGAGCGCCGCGCCGACGTCGCGAGCCTGAAGCAGGACGGGCTCGAGCCGGACCTTCGCCGCTTCGGCGACGGACTCGGCGGCGTCGAGGATCTGCTGGACCGCATCCGAACCCGCGATGTCGGCGTCGAGGGGCAGCGACCAGCCGACCTCCACGACATGGACGACGACGACCTCGGCATGGATGGGCCGCGCCAGCTCCGAGACCAGGCTGACGATGCGATTGTCGCCGGATCCCCCTCCGAGCGCGACGACGGCGCGCCGGAAGACGGGCGTGTGGGGTTCGGACACCGGTCTGGTCAGGCGCCTCGGCTGGGTCGGGGGGCTGCGGGTCCCGAACGGTCCGGGCCCTCGGCGGGCCGGCGGTCACGATACCACCGGGCCGCGCCCTCAGCCGTCCGGGTTGCGCTGCGCTGCCGCGGGCGGAAGCGCCTGTTCAAAGGCCTCCGGGTCGTCGCGCCGGTACGGGACGTTGACGACGACGGTGTGCGGCCGGCCCAGGAGGAGCGCCCGGAGACGGCGGGCGGACTGGTTGTAGAGGATCCGCTCCCACCAGCTCTTCGCGACGTACTCCGGGATCACCACGAACGTGATCGGCGCCGGGCGGTCCGTCGGCCACGCGCGGTCGAGGACATCGAGGTAGGCGATGAGCGGGCCCGCCAGCGCCCGATACGGGGATTCGATCACGACGAGCGGCACACCCGGCACCTGCCGGTCCCAATCCGCCCGAACCCCCTCGACGCGGCCGGGCTCGTCAAAGATGTAGACGGCTCGAACCTCATCAGCGATGGACCGGGCGACGTTGACGGCCTGGATCACCGCGCGGTTGATCCCCGGCACCGGCACGATGACCCGCTCCTCGCGGATCGGCGCCTGGGCCACGTAGTCAGGACGGACCGCAAGCTCCCTCGTGCTCCGGGCGTACTGGCGCCGGATGAACAGCATCACCGCGACGAGAGTCGGGATGAGGATCACGACGAGATACGCGCCATCGATGAACTTGACGCTGGCGACGACGATGAGCACCACGAAGGTCAGGATCGCGCCCACCGCGTTGACCGCCGCCCGCCCGACCCAGCCCGGCCCGCGCTCGCGGGCCCAGTGCCGGACCATGCCCCACTGCGACAGCGTGAAGCAGACGAAGACACCCACCGAGTAGAGGGGGATGAGCGCGTGGGTGTCGCCGTCGAAGGCGGCCAGGAGCAGGGCAGCGATCGCCGCGAGCAGGACGATGCCCCATGAGAACGCCAGCCGGTCGCCGCGGAAGCTGAACTGGCGGGGCATGTAGCCGTCCTCGGCGAGGAGCGCGGCGAGGCGCGGGAAGGCATTGAAGCCCGTGTTCGCGGCGAGGAAGAGGATCAGCGCGGTCGATGCCTGGAACGCGTAGAAGAGCGGCGAGTTCGCCCCGAAGATGACCGACGCGACGAGCGCAACGACGGTCCGCCCGCCCTCCTCGGTCGGCAGGATGCCGAACCCGTCCGCGACGACCGTGATACCCACGAACAGGACCGCGAGCAGGACCGCCATCACGACGAGCGTGTTCGACGCGTTTCGGGACTCGGGCGGCTTGAACGCGGGGACGCCGTTCGCGATCGCCTCGGTCCCGGTCAGCGCCACCGAGCCGGATGCGAACGCCTTGAGCAGCAGAAAGAGGCCGATACCCTCCGGCCCGGTCCCGAGCGGGACCGCGTCCGGCTGCTGGACATCCACGGCGCCGCCGGTGGCCAGCCTGACGACCCCTGTTCCGATCATCAGCAGGGCAAGGCCGATGAACAGGTAGGTCGGGACGGCGAAGATG
>JBKJVO010000102.1:0-3162 GCA_046717305.1 Candidatus Limnocylindrales bacterium | reverse complement strand
GAGCGTCGTGCTCTTGCGGCCGAGTCAAGATTCTGGCATCAGACGTTGGAAAACTTGACTAGCAGTCAACTCGGGCACGGGGGGGCACGGGGGCGCCGGGGCGGGCGTGGACAGGGCGGTCGGGCGGAAACCGGCGGTCAGGTGCGGTCGGATTACACGGCGCTGACAAACCTCCCGAGCGCCGCGATGGCTTGTGGCCACCTTCGGGCCCAATCTCCGGGCAAGGCGTCCGCCGGGGACGCCACGAATCGGGGACCAGGAACGTATGCCGCGTCATCTGAATCGCAGGACTTTCGCCGTCGCCGGCGTCGTTCTGCTACTCGTCCTGACCACCGCCGCGTGCGGGCGGCGCGATCTTCCGACGAATGTCGGCGCCGTGGCCGCACCCGCGGACGCAACGGAGAACGCCGCCACGTCGGCTCCGACCAGCGTCCAGCCCGAGACGGCGGCTCCCGCACCCACAGCCACGCCGGGCACGAGCCCGGGGCCGACCGTCCTGGCAACGCCAGGGCCGACCCTCGCGCCGCTCGCGACGCCGGACCTCACGGCGATCCAGCAGCTGCTCGACGACCTCGACGCCGCCCTCGGCGCCGATGCCACCGCCGACACCGATGAAGGGAGTTCCAAGTGATCCGCAACGCCATCCGACTCGCCGGCCCGCTGACCGGGCTCGTCCTTGCCGCCGCCGTCGGGGTCTCACCCGTCCTCGCGGCGCCAGCCTCATCCACCCAGGCCGGGACCACCCGTGCCGGCCAGGCCCAGGAGCTGAATCCTCGCCTCCACTGCGCCCGCGAGTGGCTCGCGGCCCGCGCCGAGCCGACCGTCGAGAACCTCGAGAAGGTCGGGCTGTGCGAGATCGACCGCCGGCTGGTCACCATCGAGCGACTCCAGCATGTGGTGATAAGCGCCCCGGCCCTGACCGACGACCACGAGGCCGCCCTCGAGGCGATCCTCAACGACTCCGCCGCCGGCCTGCGCGCACTTCGTGCCGAGATCGAGGCCGACACGACGGTCCCGGAGCTCCGCGAGGACATCGCGAGCATCTTCGAGGACTTCCGGATCTACGCCCTGGTCACGCGTCAGGTCTGGCTCGTCCGCGCTGCGGACACGGTGGATGCGGCCGGCGCTCGCCTCACCGGCGCCGCCGAGCACCTTGCCGCGCTCATCGAACGGGCGGAGGCGAAGGGGAAGGACGTGACCGAGGCACAGGAGCACCTCGCGGCCATGAAAGCCGCAATCGCCGAGGCCCTCGAAGGGGTGGACGGCGTGGCCGAAGACGTCCTGCCGCTGACGCCCGCCGACTGGAACGCCGGCACGGCCGGAGCGATCCTCCGGGCGGCGCGGCAGGCGATCGCCGACGCACGGGTTGACCTCCGGACGGCGATGACCGAGGCACGCCAGGTCATCGCGGCCCTGGCCTGACCGGAAGCGGAATTGGCCGCCGGGCTCAACCTCAGTCGGGGGGAGAGTGGGCCCGGCGGCCTCCGCGCGCGAGGGTAGACTCGCCACCGATGAAAACGATCCTCGTGGTGGACGACGCGCCGAACATCGTCGAGCTGCTCCGGATGTACCTCGAGGGGGCCGGCTACACGACCGTCGTCGCGACCGACGGGCCTTCGGCCGTCGAGCTCCATCGGCGGCACCGGCCAGACCTCGTGATCCTCGACGTGATGCTCCCGGGCATGGACGGCTTCGAGGTCTGTCGCGCGATCCGGCGTGACGCGGACACCCCCGTGATCATGCTCACGGCACGGACGGACGACGTCGATGCGATCGTCGGCCTCGAGCTGGGCGCCGACGACTACGTCACCAAGCCGTTCAACCCGCGCGCCCTCGTCGCGCGGGTGAAGGCGATCCTCCGCCGGACCGACGGGACCGTCCGCCTGGGCCGCCCGATCGAGGTCGGGACGCTGCGCATCGAGCCGCGGCGGCGCGAAGTCGCTGTGGGCGACCGCCTCGTGGAGCTTCGGGCCCGCGAGTTCGACCTCCTCGCCGCGCTCGCCCGGGATCCTGGCGTCGTCCTCAGCCGCGAGGCGCTTCTCGAGGACGTCTGGGGCACGGACTTCGCCGGCGAGACACGGACGGTCGATGTCCACGTCTCCGAGCTGCGCAAGAAGCTTGGGCCTGACGGCCCGACGATCGAATCCGTCCGTAGCATCGGCTATCGCCTGATCGCCGATGCCTGATCGCGTCTCGTCGCGGATCGCGGTCGCATTCGCGGTCGTCGGCCTCGTCGTGGCGCTCACCGTGGGCGCCGGGCTGTTCGTCGCCCTTCGGACGCTCCACCAGGAGGCAACGATCAGCAGCCTTGGCGACCTGGCCCAGCCGGTCCTGTCGCGGGTCCGGGCGGTGGGCGCGCTCGCGGAGCTTCGACCCGCTCTCGCGGCGCTCAAGACGGAACTGCGACCCGAGATCGGCCTGTATGCGATCGTCGGAGAGCGGGTCGTGACCGCCGAGGAAGGCGAGGTGCCGGTCGACGTCGGCTCGATCACCATCGGCCGCGACATGACGGTGGGGCAGTCATCCGGCGGGGGACTGACCGCTAGCGATGGGTCCCGCGTCCTGTACTCGGCAATTGTCGTGCGCCGCGAGGGCGCGCTCGTGGGGCCGCTCGCGATCGTGCTCACGGCGCCGGATCGCTCCGCCGCGCTCGCGCTGCGCGACCTCCTCCGTGTCCTGCCGGCCGTCGCTCTCGTCACGGCACTCATCGCGATCCCGATCGCGTGGCTGCTCTCCCGCTCCATCACCCGGCCGCTTCGGCGTCTCGCCGACGCCACCGCGATCGTGCCAACCGCCGGAGTGGCAACGCCGCCACTTGCGCCCGAGGGTCCCCGGGAGGTCCGCGAACTCACCGGCCGGTTCAACGCGATGACCGCCGAGCTTGACCGGATCCACGCCGAAGAGCGCGAACTGCTCGCCAACGTTCGCCACGATCTCAAGACGCCCCTCACCGTGGTCTCGGGGTTCGCCGAGGCGCTCCGCGACGGGACCGCGTCGGGTGAGGGCGTCGCGCGGGCGGGCGACGCGATCGCCCAGGAGGCCGAGCGGATGGGCCGTCTTGTCGAGGACCTGCGGTCCGTCGACGAGCTGGGAACGGGCGGCGCCGCGCTGCGACCCGAGGCCCTCGACCCGGCCGGGCTCGCCGGCGAGGCCGCAGCCCGC
>JBKJVO010000101.1:0-3700 GCA_046717305.1 Candidatus Limnocylindrales bacterium | reverse complement strand
CAGCCGGGCAGTCCGGCCCACGCCAGGCCCGACGCCCGACCGCGCCTCAGGGCCGTACGCCGCGCCGTCGAGAGGACTATCCTCCGGGCCGATGAACGCTCCCGCTCCGGCGGTCGAGGCCGTCGGGCTGCGCAAGTCCTTCGGATCGATCCACGCTGTGGACGGGATCGATCTCACCCTGCAGCCCGGCAGGATCTACGGGCTCCTTGGTCCGAACGGCTCGGGCAAGACGACGCTCATCCGCCTCCTCGCGGGCCTCGCGCGGCCCACCGCGGGCGAGGCCCGGATTCTGGGCACGCGGATGCCGTCCCGGCCGATGCTCGGGCGGATCGGCTACATGCCGCAGTCGGAGGCGATCTACCCGGAGCTCTCCGTGGCCGAGAACCTCGGGTTCTTAGCCCGGCTGGAGGGCGTCGACTCGCGCGCTGCGATCGATCGGACCCTCGACCTCGTGGAGCTCGGCGACCGGCGCGGCACGCCGGCGATGCACCTGTCGGGTGGGATGCGGCGGCGGCTGTCGCTCGCCTGCACGCTGGTCCACGAGCCGCCGATCGTCTTCCTCGACGAACCGACCGTCGGAGTGGACCCCGCCCTCCGCGTCCAGTTCTGGGCGCATTTCCGCCGGCTCGCGGCGGGCGGGACCACGATCCTCGTCGCGAGCCACGTCATGGACGAGGCCGACCGGTGCGACGAGCTCCTCTTCGTCCGGTCCGGCAAGGCCATCGCGGGGGGAACGTCGGCCGAGTTGCGGCAGCGCGCCGGGACGGCCGATCTCGAGGCCGCCTTTCTCCACTACGCCGGTCTTGACGCCGAGGGCCACCCTCTCGAGGCAGCCCCGTGAGTGCATCGCGGGTCCTGGCTGTCGCCCGCCGGATCGCGCAGGGCTTCCGACGGGACGAGCGGACGCTCGGGCTGATGTTCGTCGTCCCGATCGTCGTTACCGCACTCCTCGGGTGGGTGATCCGCGACCAGCAGAGCGCGACCGTGCGGCTGGCGGTGGCCGGAGCCGTGAGCGGCGACGAATTCATGGCGACGTTGGGCGAGACGGCGGACGCGATGGGACTCGATCTGGACGTCGTGGGGCTCGGTGCCGACGCCGAGCTCCTGGAGGTGCGTGACGCCGTCCGAAGCGGCCGAGCAGATGTCGGCCTCTTCGTGCCGATCCAGCGCGGCGGCGCCCCGACGATCACGCTCGTGACCGAGGGAACGGATCCAGGCGCGGAATCGGGCATGGTCTCCGGGCTCCAGGCCGTCGTCGCCCGGATCATCGGCGCATCGCCCGGTCTGTACGGCCCATCGCGCGTCGTGCACGAAACCGTCTTCCTGTCGCCGGATGCGGACGCGCTGGACGTCCTGGCGCCGGTCCTGCTCGGGTACTTCGGCTACTTCTTCGTCTTCCTCCTGACCGGGATCAGCTTTCTGCGCGAGCGCGTCGGCGGGACTTTGGAGCGGCTACTCGCGACGCCGGTGACCCGCGGCGAGATTGTCCTTGGCTACAGCCTGGGCTTCGGCCTGTTCGCGACCCTCCAGGTGATCGTCCTGACGTTGTTCGTCCTGTCGCGGGTCGACGTTCCTGCGATCGGGCCGATCCCTTCGTTCACGATAGGCCTGGATGTCGCGAGCGCCGGCAGCCCGGCCGTGGCGTTCCTGCTGGCCCTGTTCCTCGCGCTCGGCGCGGTGAACCTGGGGATCTTTCTCTCGACGTTCGCGCGAACGGAATTGCAGGTCATCCAGTTCATTCCGCTGGTGATCGTTCCGCAGGGCCTGCTCGGCGGGATCTTCTGGCCGGTGGACCGCCTGCCCGATGTCCTCCAGGTCGTCGCACACGCGCTGCCGATGACGTACGCGGTGGACGGGCTTCGTGAGGTGATGCTCAAGGGCGCAGATCTCGGATCGCCTGCCGTCCAGGGCGATCTCGCGGTGCTCGCCGGGATCGCGCTGCTGTTCGTCGTCCTTGCGACGGCCACGATCAAGCGCGAGGTCGCCTGATCCGGTCCAAGTTCCGGCGCCCCCTGCGGCCGCTGCTCGCCCTGCGCTCCCTCCGGCGCCGACCGGTACCATCCCCGCGATGCCTGACGACGCCGAGGTCCAGCCGCGCCCCGGGCTGGTCGTGGCGCTCGACGGGCCGGCGTCGTCCGGCAAGAGCAACGTGGGCGCCGCCGCAGCCGAGGCGCTCGGCTATCGCTTCTGCGACACGGGCATGCTCTACCGGGCCGTCACCTGGCTCGCCCTCCGACGCGAGATCGGCGAGGGGGAGACCGAGGGCCTCGTTCGCCTCGTCGACGAGGTGGAACTGCTTCCCGACGGCATCGGGCGGCTCGCACGGGTCGCGGTCGACGGCGAGGATGTCACCGACGCCGTGCACTCGCCTGAAGTCGACGCCGCGGTGTCATCGATCTCGCGGGTCCCGGAGCTGCGCGCTGCACTGCTCGCCCGCCAGCGACGGATCGCCGCCGACGGCCGGATTATCATGGCCGGCCGTGACATCGGGACGGTGGTCCTGCCCGACGCGGACCTGAAGCTGTTCCTGGACGCGAGCGCGGAGGAACGCGCGCGCCGTCGGGCCGAGGAGCGCGGTCTGGACCCCGACGGCCCGGACGCGGCCGAAATCCTCGAGCAGCTTCGACGGCGGGACGACGTGGACTCCACGCGCCCCGTTGCGCCGTTGCGCGCGGCAGCGGACGCCGTCCACCTCCGGACGGACGGCAACACCTTCGCCACGACGATCGGGCTCGTCGTTGAGGCGATCCGGCGGCGGGAGACGGACCGCGCCGCGGGACCCACGGCGGACTCCTCGCGGGCGTTGGACCCCTCGCGCCCCGCGGTGCCGATGGGACGGAGGGCCTCCGCGTCGAGGGGGCGCCGGCGCGGCTCCGTCGAACCCACGCCGATCGCCAGCCGGCTGACCGTCATCATCACGGTCGCATCGTTCGTCATGCGCCTGCTCGCCCGCCTGTTCACGCGGGTCAGGATCGAGGGCGACGTGGGTGCCATCCCGCCCTCCGGCGCGGTCTTGATCGCGGCAAACCACGCCTCCAACGCGGACCCCGTGCTCATTGGAGCGTTTCTCAACGCCCGCCTCGGCCGTCCTGTGAACTGGCTCGGCAAGCGCGAGGTCTTCGAGTGGCCGGGCCTGTCATGGCTCGCCCGACACGGCGGTGTCCACCCCGTGGATCGTGGCTCCGCGGACATCGAGGCCTTTCGTACCGCCATGCGCATCCTTGAAGAGGGCCACGTTCTGGCCGTCTTTCCAGAGGGAACACGAAGTCCGGACGGCCGGCTCCAGGCCGCGAAGGACGGGGTAACCGTGCTCGCCTCGCGATCCAACGCGATCGTCGTCCCGATCGGGGTGGCCGACAGCGACCGCCTCTGGCCGAAGGGCCGGCGCCTCCCCCGCTTCACTCCGTCCGTCACGATCACGATCGGGGCGCCCTTCCGCCTCGACGAGGCGCTCGCCGCCTAAGAACCTGACGCGACTCGCGACCGGCGCCGCACGAAACAAGCCGGGACGGACCTGATCATGCGCCGGATCGCAGCGCTCCTGCCTCCGCGTCAGCGCGGCGTCTTCGAGGATCGGGCACCCGACTGAATCCCAAGCGTGTGGCCTCCGGACCATCCCCTTCACCCGACTTCTGCTGCTCCGACCAGCAAAACGGCGGTAAGGATGGCCATAACGGGCGCAGCAACCCCGCCTGACGCC
>JBKJVO010000100.1:0-5588 GCA_046717305.1 Candidatus Limnocylindrales bacterium | reverse complement strand
GGCCGGAAGCGCCTCCGCGCGACGCGCCTGATCACTCGCGCGCCGCACCGCCTCGTCGCGCGACAGCTCCAGGGCGAGGAGGCCGGCGATCCGCGCGACGGCCACTCGTTCCAGCTCGCCGACGGGTCGCTCCCCCAGCAGCGCCAGGCTGCCCGCCGGCCCGCCGGCCGCGGGAAGCGGCACGCGGAGCGCCACCGCGCGGCGTGGTCGGGCGTGATAGCGCGTGACGGCCGGTCCGGCGTCAGGCGCGTCCACCGGAGCGTGGACCGCGAGGGCGTCCCCGCGCCTCCCCTCCAGCGCCACCGCCCGTCCGAGAAACGTCGCGATCGCGGCAACGAGGGCCGCCGGTCCGGCACCCTCGAGGGCGATCCGCTCAAGCCGGCCCTCGAGCAGCGCGGCCTGCCGGTCCAGCTCCGCGCCGCCGGTCACGAGGAAGCCGATGACGCTCCGCTCGAGCGCCCCGAGGTCGGCGCGCGGGATTCGCAAGGCCGGGAGCGCCGTGTCGGCGAGCGCGTCCACGAGCGCGTCGAGGCGGCCGGTGGCCTCGGCCGGCCGGGCATCGTCGTCGGCATCGCCCGCGTCGTCTCCCTCCACGAGGAGGAGTCCGGACAGCCGTGCCGCAACGGATGCGTCCACGAACGCGCGAAGCTCCTCACGCCCGGGTGCGACCACGGCGAGCGCGGCGGCCGGGACGATCGCGAGGTCGCCCGGTTCGAGGGCGTCGAAGGCCGGCACCCGGGCCTTCATGACCCGGACCCATGAGATTTGACCGCCGCCGGACCCACCGGTGGAGCCGCCGCCCGACCCGCCGACGCGGCGGGCGCCGGGAAGCAGCGCGTCCGCGAGGTCGCCGAGGTCAGGCACGCCCGTTCGGCTCCGAGGCGGGCGGGCCCACTCGGCCGCCGGGTCCCGCCCGGGCCGTCCGTGCCGCACGTGCCGCCACGAGGTCGTCCAGGAGCCGCCCGAACTCCCGATCGAAGTCAACGTACCGGTCCGACCGCCCGACGAGCGACAGCTCACCGCGTCCATCGAGGCGCGCCCAGACGCGGCGGCGGGGCAGGTAGAACGTGATCGCGAGGCCGACGATCAGGGAGACGAAGGCGCCCCACACGATCCCTTGCCCCGGGTCCTTCTTCGCGATGAGCAGCGTGTACTCGCTGAAGCCGTCGAGTGTGACGTCGAAATCGAGCGCCTCGAACGACGCCGTCGCGCCGTTCGTCACCGACAACGGGAAGCCGGTCTCGATCTTCCGTGTCCCATCGGGGTTCGTCCCGACGACCGCATAGGGCAGGACGAGGAGCGTGCCGACGCCCTGGGCCGTCCGGTCCAACAGGAGCTGGAGTCCCAGGTCCCGGCCGGGGACGGCGAGCGTGCCGAACGGCAGCCCGCCGGCCCGATCAGTGAGCGGGACGGGCCCGGACCAGAGGACCCCGCCCTTCGTGTCGCGGATTCGCAGGATCGGGGCGGGCCCGAACCCGTTCTGGTGAAACGTGTAGCCGCCGGCGCTCAGCGGATCGTTGACCCGGATGGACTTCCGCGCCAGCAGGACGCCGTCACGGTAGACGGCGAGATCCGTCACGAAGTCGGAGGCGACGCCGTTCTCGAACAGCCCGGGTGCCTGGAACCCGTTGTTCTTCACGAGGAGGAGGCCGGGCGTTCCGATCGGCTGCACCGTGAGGGTGTCGCCCTCCGCCACGACGAGGCCCTGCTCGTCGCCCAGCCGCGAGGTCACGGCGGCGGCGATGAGGAACAGGATCAGCCCGAGGTGGCTGATGAGCGTCGCGAGTTTCGTCCAGCGATGCCGGTCCCCGTAGAGGTAGGTCATGCCGTCCGCCTCGGCCGCCCGGACCACGAACCGATGGCGGCGCAGGACGGACCGGACGGCCGTGGCATCGAGCGCGGCCTCACCCCCCCCGATCCGGGCGCGGTCCGGCAGGCGCGGGTCGAAGTACGGGTCGGGCTGGACGCCCCGGATCTCCGACGAGGTCCGCCACAGCCGGGGCGTCCGATCGATCGTGCAGATGATGATCGACACGACGAGCACGATCAGGCCGATCGTGAACCACGTCGACGAGAACACGTGGAAGAACTGGAGCCGCTCCAGGAGATTGACGACCCCCGCGCCGAACACGGTGTCGTATCGGGCATGGATGTCCGCCATCGCGCTCGCGTAGTCGCCGGCGGACCGGAATGCAAAGCCCGGCAGCTGCCGGATGGTCATCCCGACCACTGCCAGCAGGGCGAGCACGATGATCTGGAGGACGGCGAAGTTCACGGACGTGAACAGCCGCCAGACGGCGAGCCACGCGGCATCGAGTCGGGCGGCGATCCCGTTTCCCGGCCGGTCCGCCGACCGGCGCGCGGTCAGCGTGGACACGCGTGCCTCGCGATCAGGCGCCGACCGACACGGGCGCCGCGGCGGCCACCTGCCGGGCGACCGCGAGGGCCTGATCGAAGTCGGCGAGGAGGTCCTCGACGTCCTCCAGGCCGACGCTCACCCGAAGCAGGCCCGGGGCAATCCCGCTTGCGTGAAGCTCGTCGTCCGTGAGCTGCCGATGCGACGTGGACGGCGGATGGACGGCCATCGTATGGACGCTGCCGAGCGACGCTGTCCGCTCGGTGAGCTCGAGCGTGTCGATGATCGCCTGCCCCGCTGCCCGGCCGCCGGCGACCTCGAGGCTGAGCATGCCGCCGCCGTTGCCGGCCCGCCACAGGCGCTCCACGACGGCATGCTGCGGATGGGACGGGAGGCCGGGGTAGAGCACGCGAACCACGCCGTCCTGACGCTCGAGCCAGGCTGCGAGTGCCCGGGCGCTCTGGCCGTGCCTGTCCATTCGGACGGGAAAGGTGAGGATCCCGCGGAGGGCCAGGAACGCCTCGAACGGCGCGAGGACCGCGCCGGTGTCCACGCGGATCCGAGCGACGGCATCGATGAGCGGCGCCGAGCCGGCCACGACGCCCGCGATGATGTCGCTGTGCCCACCGAGGTATTTCGTGGCCGACTCCACGACGAGATCCGCACCGAACGCGAGCGGCCGGCAGACGTACGAGGACGCGAACGTGTTGTCCACGATGTAGACGGCCCCGTGACGGTGCGCAAGCTCCGAAAGCGCGGCGTGGTCCGCGACGAAGGTCGTCGGATTCGCGGAGGACTCCGAGTACAGGAGCTGGGTCGGCGACGCCGCCAGAGCCGCCGCAACGGCGTCCAGGTCCGTGATGTCCACGAGCTCCACCTGGACCCCGAACCGGCCGAAGTACTGGACCAGCTGGGAGCGGGTGGAGCCGTACCCGGCAAGCGGGGCGACGACGCGGTCGCCGGCACCCAGGACGGCCGCACACGCCGCGTGGATCGCGGCCATGCCGGACGCGAGGGCGACCCCCATCTCGGCGCCGGCGAGCTCCGCGTAGGCGTCCCCGAGTGCGGTCGTCGTGGGATTGGACAAGCGGCTGTACGCGTACCCGGCGCGCGGATCCGCGGCCACCTCCGCAAGGGACTCCGCGTCGGCCGAGGTGAAGGTCGCGGTCTGGTAGATCGGAACCGACGTCGGGCGCTGGAGGACCGCCGGCGTCCGCGATGCGGCGCGGATGGCACGCGTCGAGTCGCCGAGCCGCGGCGCGCGCGGCGCGGCGTCGGGGTCCGTCGGGGTGGTCATGGCCGCGATGCTACACCGGCGGCTCGACCGCCTCCGCCCGTGACGCGCCCCGCTGCTCGGCGAAGACGGGGACCGGGACCGCGCCCTCCGATTCCGGGCCGGCGACGCGGTTTCGACCGGCCCGCTTCGACGCGTACATGGCTCGGTCGGCGCTGATCATGAGGTCATCGGCCGTCGCCCCGTCGCGCGGGTATGACACGACCCCGATCGAGACGGTCGACTGCTGGGCGTGGGCCTCGATCTCCAGCGCGGCGACGCCGAGGCGGATCTTCTCCGCGAGGACCCAGCCGCCGGTCGGATCCGTCTCGGGGAGGAGGGCGACGAACTCGTCACCGCCGTAGCGTGCGGCGACGTCGATCTTGCGGATTCCCCCGCGGATCGTGTCCGCCACGGCCCGGAGCACGACATCCCCGGCGTGGTGACCGGACCGGTCGTTGATCGCCTTCAGCTCATCGAGGTCCAGCATGAGAAGGCAGAATCCGCGGCCGGACCGGGCGCTCCGCTCGAGCTCGCGCTCGACGGCCGCGAAGAAGAACGCCCGGTTGAAGAGGCCCGTGAGCGAATCCATCGCGGACAGCCGGAGTGCCGCATCGCGTGATCGTCGCTGCTCCCGGCCGATGACCGAACCCGCGTAGGCGAGGAGGAGGAGTGCCGTGAGATCGATCGCCACGGTCGCCAGCTGCATCGACGTCGGTGGACCGCTGCCGAGAGTCGTCGCGACGACGTAGCCGATCGTGGCCGCCATCGCCAGGACGAACGTCGCCATCGCGCGGACAACGAGCGCAGCCGCCCCGACGATCAGCGGGAAGGTGAAGAAGAATGGGCTCGCATGACCGCCCGTGAGCAGCACGAGGAACGTCGCGAAGGTCAGCGCCACCGTCCCCTCGAGGATGTATTTCGCGGCGCCGAGGGCCGTCGACGGCAGGAGATCGTGGACCAGCAGGACGAAGCCTCCGGCGAGGCCGAGCAGGACGAAGATGGCCGGGGTGGTGTCCGGCCAGAGCCCGCTCGCGCCGACGACGACCGCCGTGGCGAGCAGGAAGGCCCAGCTCACGATCCGGACGATCCGGTCGTAGGCCTCCCGGTCCTCGCCGAGCCGGCCAACCAGCCCGCCGATGAGGGCCGCGTGGTCCGCGGCCTGGAGGTCCCGGATGTCGGACTCAGGCTCCCCGACCGAGGCGAGCGGACTCCGTCGCCCGACGAGCGGCGGAAGGACGATCGCCGCCATGACCACGACGTTGAGCACGATCGCGACCGCGATGACGACGAGGATCCCACCCGACGGCATGGCTCAGCGCGTCCCGAACTGGTACGTCTGCTTGACGAGCCGGAGGTACGCGAACGTCTCCGTGTCCCGGATCCCGTCGATCGCCGATAGCCGGTCCGTCAGGAATCGCAGGAGCGCCTCGTTGTCCTCCGAGACGGTCTCGATGAGGATGTCGAATCGGCCGGTCGTGACCACGACGTAGTCCACCTCGGGCAGGGCGGCGAGAGCCTCCGCCACCCCAACGAGCCGTCCGGGCTCGCAGCGGATGCCGATCAGCGCCTGCTGGAAGCCAAGCTTGCCGGGATCCGCCACGCCGACGATCTGGAGGATCCCGCGCTCGATCAGGCGGTTCGTCCGGGCGCGAACGGCGGCCTCGGAGACCCCGAGCTCGGCGGCGATCTGGGTGAACGGGCGACGGCCGTCCGCCTGGAGGTGCTCGATGATCCGCTTGTCGAGCGGCGAGAGCTCGTCCTGGCGTCGCGTTCCGGTGCGGCCGTTCGGCATCGTGATCCTCTCGTGCGGCGCCCCGGCGCCCCGGGCACCGCGGCTCGTTTTGCTGTGTCTATTGCACCACGCCGGGCGCCCGAGGATCAGGCGGCGCCGTCGAGCAGCTCGAGGACGGCCGCGAACTCCTCGATCGACGCGAGCGTGATCGGATCGAGCACGAC
>JBKJVO010000099.1:0-4571 GCA_046717305.1 Candidatus Limnocylindrales bacterium | reverse complement strand
TCGCGCTGATCGACTTCGAGCGGCGCGCCTGGCACGAGCTCGTGGTGAAGCAGGCGGATGTGCCCGATCTCGACGCGTATCTCGCGCAACGTCTGGAGGCGATGGTTTAGCGTCGGCTATGAGAGTTCACCCTCAGCGCAGAAAAGTGGTTGGCACAGCGCTCGCCTTAGGCCGGATCCACCGAAGGTCGGGTCGCCGAGCGTGCGCGGATGACGAATGAGGTGCCCCATAGACACCCAGCAGAGGACGCTGGCCGGGGCGATATCGGGCTGGAGTGCCGCCCTCTCCATGCTCCGGGCGATCCCGCTGCCCACCTGACCGGGGCGCTGACGGCCCGCCTGCCGCTCCGGGGCTGGCGAGAGCTTGCCCGCGACCACGTCAGGAAGCCCTCGAACGCCTCGACCCATCCGCTCATGATCTCGGACCGCGGCCGCCGGTCCGCTCGATCGCCCATCAGCCGACCAGATGGCCGTTTCGGCCCTCAACCGCGCCGGTCAGCCGGAATTTCGGTGGATCCGGGCTTAGCGGGTCGATCTGGCGGAATGCCACACGATGCGCGGATCGTGGAGGGCATTCGAGGGAAGCCATTTGTCACGCCCATTGCGCGGGGCTACAGTCATCCCGGGATCTGGGACTGCCCGATCACGCGGCAGGCCCCGTCGAGCCCTCGGGCTCGGGTGACGCCGATGTCGTATGGACCGCTTCGGAGGTGGAGCGCGTCGGTGCGCTCGTCGATCGTCGGTGGGTGGGACGGGCCCCCACGACGCACGTTCCGGTTCGCCGACATCGAGCGAGGATGGCGCGTCCAGGACAGCGACGAGGCGCCGCTCGGAACGGTTGTGAGCTCGGGCGGGACCCTGCTGACCGTATCCCGCGGCCTCTTGTCGTCGAAGCTGTATCTGCCACCATCGGCGGTCGCCGAGGTCCACGAAGGCGTGGTCAGGTTGAACGTGACGTCTCGGTGGGTCGAGGCCCAGGGGTGGGATCGGGCCGGTAGCCGCAAGGAGCGGTAACCCGCCAAGTCCTCACGGCTCAGCGACCTGAAGCGGGCGACGAGGTCCTCCGACACGATGTCCGCATCGTGTGTCGTCCGCCGGCCGAGCCTCGCAGCCCTCAATCTGGTCCCCCGGCAACCCCGGGCCGGGTCATCGCCGGGATCGTCGCCCGGTAAGCTTGGGACGTGCCAATCACGGCCGAACACCTGCACGGCATCGTCCTCGAACTCCTGAGCCGCCCGGGGCACGAGAAGGTCCGCTCCCTGGTCTACGAGCTGCTCGTCCATGGTCTGGGTGCGCGCAGCACCGAGATCGACTTCGAGCGGCCGTTGCCGGAGGTGCGGGGACGCGCGGACGCGCTGCTCGGGCAGACGGTCCTGGAGTTCAAGCGCGACCTACGCATCGAGACGAGGGACGCGGAGGAAGAACTCGCTCGCTACCTCTCGGACCGCCGTGCCCAGACCGGGCTGGCTTTCATTGGCATCGCCACCGACGGCGCCCGCTTCCTGACCTACGAGCTACGGCACCAGACCCTCGTGCGGTTCGCGGAGTACGTTCCCTTGGCCGACCGGCCGCGCGACCTGCTCCTGTGGCTCGACTCGGCGGTCGCGGTGGGGACGGGGCTCGCGCCCGAGCCTGAGGCCATCCGGCGGGAGCTTGGCCGCGAGAGCATCGCCTATGACCGGGCTCGAGCGGGTCTAGAGGAGGCGTGGCAGGAGGTCGGTGCCCACCCCGACGCGGCGCTCAAGCGCCAGCTGTGGGCGCAGCTCCTCCGACGGGTGTACGGCTCGGACGTCGATCAGGACGAGCTGTTCTTCCAGCACACGTACCTGACTGTGGTCGCCAAGACGATGGCGGCGCGCGTTCTAGGCATCGACCTTCCGGGGCCGCGGGAGCTGCTCGAAGGTCGCCCATTCCACGACGCGGGCATCAGCGGCGCAGTGGAGTCCGACTTCTTCGACTGGGTCCTCACCGCGTCCGGCGGCGACGAGCTGGTCGCCCGGATCGCGGCGCAGGTCGTCCGCTTCCAGCTCAGCGACGTCAAGGCCGATGTGCTGAAAACTCTCTACGAGTCGCTCATCGACCCGCGCCAGCGCCACGACCTGGGCGAGTACTACACCCCGGATTGGCTGGCCGAGCGGATGTGTGTGCGGGCCATTCCCGATCCCTTACACCAGCGGGTCCTCGATCCGGCCTGCGGCTCTGGTACGTTCCCGTTTCACGCCGTGCGGCGGCTCCTCGCCGCGGCCGACGCCGCCGGGATGGCCAACCGAGAGGCCCTCGCACGCTGCTGCGAGCAGGTCATGGGCATCGATGTACATCCGGTGGCGGTCATCGTGGCCCGCGTGACGTACCTCCTCGCACTCGGCGAGGCGCGCCTGCGCGACCGCCCGGCCCTCGCCATCCCGATCTACCTTGGCGACGCCCTCCAGTGGAACACCCAGTCGTTCATGGCCGAGCGCGAGGTCCTGATCTCGGTCCCCGACGGTCCGACCCTGCTCTTCCCATTCGCGGTCACCCGCGAACCGGCGGTGTTCGACGCCGTCATCGGCGGGATGCTCGACTTCATTGAGCACCGAGCCGACGCCAGCGCATTCGGCGCCTGGCTGAAGCTTCGGGGGATCGACGATGCCACGGACGTCGCCGCGCTGGCACGGACCTACGAGGACCTCAGTCTGCTCAGCGCCGCGGGCCGGAACCACATCTGGGGCTACGTCGCGCGGAACCTCAGCCGTCCGATCTGGCTGTCGTCAGAGACGCAGCGGGCGGACGTCGTAATCGGCAACCCGCCGTGGCTCTCCTACCGCTACATGGCACCGGAGACGCAAGAGCGGTTCCGAGGGGAATCTCAGCGGCTCGGCGTCTGGGTGGGCGGTAGAGGTCACGTATCCCATCAAGACCTCTCCGGCTACTTCTTCGCACGTTCGGTCGAGCTGTACCTGAAGGACGGCGGGACAATCGCCTTCGTGATGCCGCATGCGTCGATCTCGCGGCAGCATTTCGAGGGCTTCCGCAGCGGCGTCTTCGGCACGCTAAAGACGCCACCTATCGCCACGGTCGCATTCGATGAGGTGTGGGGGTTCGACGAACGCGTGCAGCCGCTCTTTCCCGTTCCGTCGGCCGTCATTCTTGCCCGCCACGGCGCCCCCGCTCGGCTACCTCGAGCCGTCATTGCGTTCGCGGGCATCCTGCCCCGACGGGACGCCAGCCCGGCCGAGGCTGACCTGGCGTTGACGATCCGCCGGGACGCGCACGCGACCCTCGCGCATCCCACCGAGTCAGCCTACCGTGGGCGATTCCGCGCAGGTGCAATCGTGTTCCCACGGATGCTGTTCCTCGCCGAGAGGTCTGACATCGGCCGGCTCGGCGGTGATCCCGCTGCTCCGCACATCAGGAGCCGCCGTTCTCGGTTAGAAAAGGCCCCTTGGCGGGACCTGCCGGCGCTGGAGGGTAGGGTC
Organism: Candidatus Limnocylindrales bacterium; assembly: GCA_046717305.1. Taxonomy (GTDB): domain Bacteria; phylum Chloroflexota; class Limnocylindria; order Limnocylindrales; family CSP1-4; genus UBA5189. The sequence continues at coordinate 1,117 of JBKJVO010000099.1, read as the reverse complement.
GAGGCCGAGTTTCTGCGGTCCCTCTATCTCGGTGAGTCGATCGCACCCTACCGCTTGGTCGACCCACCGTTGGCTGTCATCCCGTGGGACGAGCAACAGGGCCGTCTTCTTGATCGCGACGGGGCCCGTGCAGCCGGGTACCTCCACCTCGCGTCTTGGCTCACCGAGGTCGAGAACCTCTGGGCCCATCACGGGAAGCGGCAGGAACCGATCACGCCTCGTCTCGACTACTTCCACCAGCTGAGCGCCCAGATGCCACTCGCGTCGGTTCGGGTCGTGTACGCGGCCTCAGGGACTCAGCCCGCGGCAGCCGTCCTGCGCGGCGCAGCGGGCATCGTCGAGCACAAGCTCTACTGGGCCGCCGCCGCGGAGGACGAGGCGCTCTTCCTCGCCGCAATCCTCAACAGTGAAACGGCACGCTCCCGCGTGGCCCATCTGCAGAGCAGGGGGAAGTGGGGCGCGCGGGATTTCGACAAGGTCGTCTTCGAGCTGCCGATTCCCCTCTACGATCCATCATGTGCGCTGCACGCCGAGTTGGCTGCCACGGCGAAGTTGGCCGAGGACGTCGCCGCAACGGTCGTACTGCCGCCGAGGATGCACTTCGTGCGATCCCGTTCGCTGATCCGCGAGGCTCTCGTTGCGCAGGGGATCGCGCAGACGATCGACGCGCTCGTCGGTGCCCTCCTGGCGGGTGGCGCCTGAGGCCACGTCGTCCGTTGTGGAACGCAGGGCACACATGCCCACTATCTGACAGAGCGCGCCGTTCTTGTCGCTCGGCCGGGCCTCGTCACGATGGAATGTCATGAAGAGGGGCCTCATCGGTGACAGGCTGAGGGCGTCAGCCACAACCAGCACCGGGAGGCCCCAACGATGTTGTACGCCGGATTGGATCTGTCTCGCCAGAGGCTCGATGGGCACGTGCTCGATGAGGACGGCCGGACCGTCGAGGTAACTGCCGTCCGCCCCGACGCCGGGGCGCTCCGGGTGCTGGCGGCCCGCGTCCTGCGCCATGGCCACGAGGTCAGGGGCGCGATCGAGTCGATGACCGGGGCACGCTTCGTCCACGACACCCTCGAGCGCTGGGGTTGGGAGGTCGAGATCGCGGACGCGGCCAAGG
>JBKJVO010000098.1:0-9667 GCA_046717305.1 Candidatus Limnocylindrales bacterium | reverse complement strand
GTGGACCCCGATACTCCATCGCCGTCCCACCGGTGCGCCGCAGGAGCCCGTCAAAGATGTAACGCCTTCGCAGGTCGCCGCCCCAACGGCTCCGGAGACCCTCGCGCATGATCAGCCAGCGGGACATCGGCCCACCGGTCGCCAGCTCGCTCGTCCAAGGGCGGGAGCATTCGCGGACACGGGCCCCACACGCTCCTGGACACCGGTTCGGCAACGCATGAACCGGCAGCCTAGAACCGTCACGAGGCGGTGTCCAGATGGACGCCGAGGAGCGTTGCGGCCTGCTCCGCAAAGGGGTGCTGCGGCGCGTCGGCGAGGAGCTCCGGACGGAGCCACCGCGCCCGGTCGCCGAGCTGGGGATCATCGGACACCCGATCGCACAGGTCCGCGAGGGTATTGGCGATCCGGTCGGCGCTGATGCCATCGAGCGACTCGATGTTCTCGTGCCAGGTCGCGAGGTCCTTGCCGCCAAAGCGGTTCGTGATGACGCGCATTCCGAGATGCGCCATCTCCAGGGGCGGAAAGCTCGGATGGGGCGACACCATCAGCGACAGGCCTATCGACGAGGTCCGGAGCAGCTCCGCATACGACTCCAGATCGAGCTTGCCGAGAGACTCGAGGGCGACGCCCCGACCGAGGTCGATCGGGGCGTGCGGCTGCCCGACGGAGACGACCGACCATTTCCTGGCCTTCGGATAGCCCTCCACCCACCGCCGCAGCCCGTCGACGATGAGGGGGAAGGCATTTCGCGGCGTTGAGGGACGCCCGTAGATGACGATCCTCCGCTCGCGCGCCGGGCCGACGCCGGCGGCGGAGCGCAAGGCCGGCCAGAGCCGGGGCTCGAAGGCAAACTCGTGGGCGAAGCGAAGACCCTGCTCGTGAAAATACTCCTGGAGGAGGGTGGTGTTGAAGAACGCCACGGTCCTCTCAGGGTCCTCGTAGGTCGTGCGCGCCAGGAGCCATTGCGCGGACCACGGGTAGAAGCCCGGCTCGAAGTCCTGGATCACGTAGCCGAACACCCTCGTGGCCGGGCCGAACGTGGCCTCCTGCCAGTCGAGGATTCGCCGGGCGAGCTCGGCGGTTGTCCAGAACGTAGCGACGAATACGTCGCCCGGACCCACCGTGAGGGTTGAGTCATAGGTGCCGCCGAGGTCGACGAGCTGCGCCACCGAGCCGTCATCCGCGTCGTCGGCAGATGAGCGACGGTACCCGGCGAGATTCCCGAGGGGTGCTCCCACGATCGGCGACATGCTCACGATCCGTCGCCGCGCCGCGTGTCCCCCGATGGCCTCGAAAAGCTCGATCGCGGATCGGACGCCGGCAAAGGCCCGCCGTTCGTCGACCGTCGGGATGAGGAGGTTGAGCCGGGGCGTCAGGCCATCGTCGGCGACGAGCCGCACGTCGATCAACTCCCGGACCCGGTCCTCGAACATGGCGGCCCTCGCGGGCGGCGGGGCGGGCGGCGACCCAAAGGCGAAGCCCCTGAGGCCGCGGACGAGGGCGACGAGCCTCGTCGATGACCGCAGCCTCCGTCTGAGCCCGGCGCGGGGGCCGATCATCGGGCCTCCTCGCGGCGGACTTCGACCGGGCTCTGGCGGAGGTAGAAGGCGGCCCTGCCAGCACGCCCGTCGCGATTGAGCTCCTCCACAGACGACCGATACCGGGCGATCGCGTCATCGCTGAAGCCGGCCGGGGGGATCTCGCCGGCCGCGTCGTAGTACTCCGGGGGATAGTGCCGCCCGAGATCGCCCGGGACGTCACGGATCTGCAGGGCACCGCACGCACGGCAGTGGAGGTAGTCAAAGCGCTCGCGGGTCCCGAACAGCATCTCGCGCAGCTCGACCACCTGCGGGTCGGGCTCGAAACAGATGCGGCACCGGTCACGCCGGCCATCGATCGGGAACGGCTGCGGCGGAGCCTCAACGCTGGCGTCGGTGAGCACCTGGCCAGTGTACGGTCCCGCGTTGGTCGCCCCGTCCGGCCTCCGGCGGGGCAACCGGTCAGCGGTAGTAGCCGGTGACGTCGAAGATGAGCTGGACCGTCGCCCCCGCGGGGGCCTTGTACACGGCGGCGAGCGTGCCATCCGGCGCGAGGGTCACGGTGACCCCGTTGGCGCGGGTGTCACCGGCCGGAAAGTTGATCGTCGAGGTCGGGGGGTTGACCTGGCTCGTCGGGGTGAGCGAGACATAGCCGCCGCGGGTTGCGCCGGTCACGGTCAGGTTGCCGGTGACCGCGACCGCGTTGGCCGGGATCCCGCCGCGGCCGCCGACGACGAACGCGCGGGGGACGTTCGCGCCGAAGGCACCCGCCAGGCCATTGCCGACCCGGGTGTCGAGCAGTCGCGTCGGGGGCAGCGCGACATAGGTCGAGCCGGCCCTCGGATCGAGGGTGACTCCATACGTAGCCGCGATGTCCACGCTCACGGGCACCGCCGCAGGGGCGGCAACCGCAACGCCGCTGGTCCGCCCGGTCAGCTGGAGGTGATACGTACCGGCCGGGAGAGCCGTGCCCCCGACGCGTCCATCCCAGGCGATCGACTGCGGCCCGGCCCCGAGCCGGTCGATCGACCGCGAATCAAGGGGCGCCCCGTCGGACCCGAAGACTCTGAGCTGGAGCTCGGTGAGGGCCGCCGCGTTCGTCCAGTTCACGGCGACCCCGTCGTCCAGCGGATCGTTCGGAGCAACGATTCGCTGACCGGAAGAATCACCGACACGATAGTCACGCAGCACCGCAGACAACGCCGTCGCGTTGATCGGGACACGGGCCGTGATGTACGTCTCCGTGGCGCTGCCGGCCGCAACCCAGGCGCCCACCTGGACGGCGTCCACGGGCGACCACTGGCGGATCGGGGCCGACACCTGGTACCAAGTATAGCCGTCGGCGGACGCGGGCCCTCCCGTGATGGCGACGATGTCGCCGGTGTTGAGCGTCCCGAGAATCGTCGCGGAGATCCCGGCGGCGGCGCGCATCTTCAATCCGTCGACCTGGACCGTGCCGAAGCCCCCGGCGGCCAGCGAGGCCGCTGTCGAGGTGCTGACGACGTCCCACGTTGAGACGTTGCCGTGTGAATCCCGGCCCCTGGCTCGGAATGCATACGCATGGCCATCGGCGCCGAGGAAGACGTCGCTCGTCGCGGTCGTGCCGGCTCGCCAGTCCGCCCACGTGCCGCCGTCGGTCGAGACCTGGACGTCATAACTGGCCATCGAGCTCTCGTCGTGGCCGGTCCACGCGACGGCGAAGCCGAGGTCTCGCTGGACCGTCGAGAGGGCATTGATGCCCACCAATGGCGGCGTCGTGTCCTGCAGGAACTTGTCGGCGAGGGCCTGGTAGAGCTCGGGCCGGGTGCCGTCGTAGCCGAGCGCCCAGATCCCCGCGCCGCGGAGGCCCGCCCGGTTCACGAGGTCATAGCGGAGCTTCAGCGAGGCGGCGTCGTCGTAGTACAGCTCCCGCCAGGCCGTGACACAGCCGTACGTCGTCGTGCAGGTATCCTTCTGGTAGGCCGTCCACGGCGCCTGTTCGACGCTGTCGTAGCGCCGCCCGTACTGGGCGGCGAGGTCGACTGCCGTCGCGTAGAGCGCGGTGACCGACGTTCCGTACTGCGTCCCGGAGATGTTGTTCGCGTGGAGGGCGTCGCTGTCGGTCGACCAGGCGCGGCCGTAGTAGGGCACGCCGAGGATCAGCTTGGACGGCGAGACCCGCGCCGCGTACGCGTTGACCGTGTCGGCCAGGTCGTAGACGGGACCGCTGAGCGGGCTGATCGATCCGGCCTGGGACGAGGACGACCCTCGGTAGTCGTAGCCCATGATGAAGATCGCGTCGGCGCCACCCGGAGCGGTCGCAGCCTCCAGGGGGTAGTTCCCGATCCAGCCGGTCGTGTCGAACGTCAGCTGGTAGCCGGGGGCGATCGCGTCGAGCTCGGCGCGCACGGACCGGACGAGCGCGGTGAACCCGTCGGCGTAGCCGGCGACGATCGGCTCGAAGTCGAGGTTGACGCCGTCGGCGCCGCGGTCGCGGCCCGCCGCCGCAACCAGCTTCGCGAGGTTCGCCCCGGCGGTCGCAATGCCGAGAAGGGTCGCCTGGGTGGTCTGCTGGCCTGTGGTCCAGGCGAAGCAGCTGATCGTCAGCACGACCCGGGTCCCGTTCTGGTGTGCGTTGTTGATGACCGTGGTCATCTTCGAGCTTGTCCAGCCACCCCAACCCGTGGACGACGACCCGTCCGGGTCCTGCTTGATGAGGTTGCCGCTTGCATCGGCGCCGACGCTGAAGTACGCGACGGTCGAGAGGACGCTCCAGTCGAGCGTCGTCGAGCTGTCGGTCAACTCCCAGTACGGCAGAAACCCGAAGACCTCGCGCCGGAGGCCGCCCGGGCTGATCACCGCCTGAGGGGTGGTCGTATCGTTCGCGGTCGAGTCGCCCGACATCGAGACCGCGGTCGTCGCCGTGATGGACGGCCCGATGGCGCCGTCGATCGGCGCATCGGCGCCCGAGTCGCCCCCCTGGCCGGGTGCGTTATCCGTGCCGGGCGGCGGCGCAAGGGTCCAGACGGAGCCCTGACGCGCGTCGCGCATCTCGCGCCCGCTCGCCTGTCCGGCGGGAAGGGCACGCGGCTGCTCGCCACCGATCTGCCACGTGTCGTCGCTGCGGGGCGTGAAACCGGCCTCGACCCGCTCGCCGGGAACGAAGTCGATGACGTCGGCAGCGTGCGCTGCGGCGTCTTCGTAATGGATCGACGGCTGGAGACCGTTCGGGTCCGCCGGAGCGGCGGCGAATCCCGTGGACGGCGGAAACGCTCGTGGCGCCTCGCGTGCGATCGTCACCCCGGGCCACGCGGCCAGCGCGAGGACGAGCGCCACGGGGCCGAGCTTCAGCGCAAGCCGGGCGGAGCGGCGTCCGTGCTGGTTCAAACGAGGCCCCCTTGGTCTGCGCTGCGCCGCCATGAGCGCCGGCGAGGCCGCGACCGGGTGCGATCGCGGACCCAGACCCTAGACCTCAGGACCCCCTTGTCCAAGCCTGACGATGGTCATGGAGCGGGTAGTACCGAGGGGTCCGGTGCAGTCGTGTGCGGTTGCCGGCGGAGTTCGAGAACCCGGGGCGGGCGATGGATGGGCGGAGGCCGGCGTCGGCCGCCCACCCGCGTCTAGTTGGCGGGGAGGAAGTACCCCGTGACGTCGAAGATGAGATGCGCGGTCGAGCCGCCCCGCGCTCGATAGACGGCGCTCAGCTGGCCGCCCTCCAGGCGCATGTTGACGCCGTTGGCGCGCACGTCGGCCCGCGGGAAATTGATCGTCGAGGTTGTCGGGTTGTCGTTCGGAGTCGGCGAGACGGTCACCCAGCCCGGGCTGGTCGGGCCAACGACGGTAACGTTCCCCGTCACGCCGACGGCGGCGGACGGCACCCCGCCCTTCCCGGCGACCCCGAACACGCGGGAGCTGTTCGAGGCGAAGGCACCTGAGAGGCCATTCCCGACGCGCGTATCGAGCGCGCGGGTGGGCGTGACCGGCACGTACACGGATCCGGCGCTCCCTGGGACGAAGTATCCGGTGACGTCGATGATCACGTTGACGGTGGCGCCGCCACCCCCGCGGAACACCGCGGAGATGGTCCCATCCGATCCGAGCGGGAGCGTGAAGTTGTTCGCGCGCGTGTCCCCGACCGGGAAGTTCAGCGTGGACGTCGACGGGGACGCCACCGGGGCGGGGGTCACGCTCAGGTAGCCGCCGGTCGTCTGCCCGACGACCGTCACGTTGCCGGTGATCGCAACGGCCCCGACCGGGACGCTGCCGCGGCCGGCGATCGCGACCGATCGCGGCGTGGTGCTGACGAACGATCCGGACAGCCCGTTGCCGAAGCGCGAGTCGAGGAGCCGCGCAGGGTCGATCGGAACGTAGGTCGCCCCGGCGGAGGACGGCGCGAAGTACCCCGTCACGTCGAAGATGACGTGGGCGGCGGAGCCGGACGACCCGCGGAACACCGCCGAGAGCGTCCCCGTCGGGCTGAGCGGCACCGTGACGCCGTTTGCGCGAATGTCGCCGACCGGGAAGTTGAGCGTGCTCGTGGGCGGAGAGACCGTGGGGGTTGGGGTCACGCTCAGGTAACCGCCGCTCGTCTGGCCGACGATCGTGACGTTGCCGGTCACCGCAACGGCTTCCTCCGGCACGCCGGCGAACCCGGCGACCTGGAACGTGCGCGGCGATGCGTTCAGGAACGCGCCGACGAGGCCCGTCCCGAACCGGCTGTCCAGGACTCGGGCCGGCGCGACGGGGACGTAGCGGGTCCCGCCGCCATCCCACAGGAGGAGGGACCCGACCCTGGCCTCCATCTCGTTGCCGAGCGCGTCGACCGCACGGAGGGTCCAGCTGTACCGAGCGCTGGGCGCGGGCACCCCACCGATCAGGCCGTCCCAGGTGAGGACCGCCCTGGCATCGCCACCGGATGCCTCGGCGACAACCCCGGCGTCGCCGGAGATCGTCAGGTTCCATGCGCTCGCCTCGGACAGCGTCGCATCGACCGTGAAGCTCGACTGGCCGACGACGATGTTGGCCGGACCGGCGGCGAGGCTCCAGGGTTCGGGCGGCGTGCTGTCCCGGGGCACGAGGGCGTCCACCGGCGTCCAGCCGGTGATCGCACCGTCGAGGGTTCGGACCGCCGCCACCGAGACGGCCTGGCTGGCACTCACGGAATCGACCCGCAGGATCGCGCCGGGCGCGGCCGGCGTCGACGGCCCGGACAGATCTTGCTGGCTCGAGATGGATGCACCGCCCGGGCCGACCTCGGCGGCGCCCGGAGCCATGAGGGTCGCAGGATCCGTGTCCGTTGGCGTGAAGGGGACGCCGGCGACGTCCTCGGTCCGCAGGCTTGGGTTGCCGACCAGCGAGCGGTAATAGCCCCCGGACGGGCTGTCCGGGTCCATGTAGGCGCTGTAGGACGGGCTTCGGCTCGACTGGAACGAGAACTCGTTGCCGTTGTAGTCGTACTGGTTGCGCCACAGGTCGAGGATCGTCTGGTGCGTCGTGAAGAGGTCCCGGATCACCCCGTTGATGCTGCCGTGACCCTCGGCGATGACGGCGCGAGCGCCGGCCTTGATGAACCCGGCCCCGTAATTGTCGACCCGCTGCATGGCGACGCTCATGGTCGGATCGGGAAAGCCGGGCTCCGAGTTCCCGGATGCGTAACAGAGGTGGTTCAGGAGGACGACGGCATTCGGCGCGAGGCTGATCTCGTTGGCGAGGTAGGGCTCGCCGTAGTACTTCGTGTTGTTGTCGCCGTTGTTCGCGGTCGTGTTGAGCCCGAGGCCGTCCTTCGTCGTGAAGTTCGGGTCGTAGGTGTACGGGCTGGGCCAGCCGTTCCCATGACCGAGGTAGACAACGACGCTGGCACCCTGGAGTGCCGGCTTCACCGCGGCCCACGTCGCATTCGGGCTGTAGACCTTCACGACGTTCGACGAGTACTTTATCGCCTCCGCGAAGGCCCCGTCGGCGATGTCGCGGTAGCGCGAGGTCAACGAGTGGGTCGCGCCGACGATGATGACCACCTTCGCGGTCGACAGAACGGGCGGGTCACCGGACGCGTTGGGGCTTGAGGCAGTCGTTCCCGCACCGGACGGCGCCGCGGCGGCGGCAACCGGCGCCACGGCGAGGAGACCGATGATCAGCGCGGCGACGAGGGCACGAGCCGGGTGCAGCAACAGTGAACTCCATCAGGGCCGGACGCATGCCGGGCCTCACTCGGGTGACTTGAGCTGCAAGCCTCGCCGCGGCCGCCCTCCGACTCCATGCCGCGTGCGTACCAGCGGGCATGGCTCCATGGTCTGGAGGACCAGGGCGGATGGGTGCGCTGGAGGTCGGTGCAGGTCGATGGGGTGCGGTCACCCCGTGGTGCCCGGCGTCCACGGGCCCGTCACACGGGCGCCGGCCAGGCGTCGCGCGTCAGGACCTGAGGCGCGCCACCAGATCTCCCAGCGGCGGGTTCATGGCGTCCCGCTCGGACAGAATCGGGCGGCCGGCCGGCGCCTCGGCCACGATCGGCCAGGGGACCCCGACGGCCGGGTCGTCCCAGGCAAAACCGAGCTCGTCCGTGCCGTCGTAGGTATTCGTGACGAAATAGACAAGCTCCAGCGGCTCCAGGGCGAGGAACCCGTGCGCAACGCCGACCGGGATCGTCACGGTCTCATTGGCCTCAAGGACGCGGGTCTCGACGATAGCCCGCAGGCCGGACGCGTCCAGCAGCGGGCGGACGTCCACGAGCGCGACGAAGGCGCGGCCGGTCGCGACGACCCAGTGGTCGAGCTGGCGTCGATGGAGGTGGAGCCCGCGCAGGACACCGGCCGCCGAGGTGGACAGGTTGGCCTGGCCGAACGTGAGTACTCCGCCCGTACCGCCACCGTCGGACGCCGGCAGATCCCCGAAGGCGTCGGCCCGCCAGACCTCCCGGAACGAGCCCCGCCCGTCGCCGTGGCTGGCGATGGCGCCGTACCGGACGCCGACGAGAGCGGACGGCTGCGCCGCACGGCCACTCATCGATGCGCTGCCCCTGACATCTGGCCGGGGACTCTCCCGGCTGCCACGCGGCCGACTCGGATCTCGAGCAGCTCCGGCAGGTATGCGGCGGTCGCCGCCGTCCAGGACCGGAGGGGCGTGCCGCCGGGCGTCGGCGCGGCGGCAAGCGTGGCTCGTGGAGGTGGTGCGGAGGCGCGCGTCCAGGTGCTGCCGGGTACGTCCTCCGTCTCGACCACCGTCCCGGCCGCGTTCAGGATGGCGCGCGCCCAACCGGCACGCGACACGGATCCGCCGTTGACCACGTGGTGGATGCCGCTCGCCCGAGTCCCCACGAGGGTGACGATGGCGTCTGCGAGATCGGGGGCGAACGTCGGGTTACCGATCTCATCATCGACGAGGCGGAGTGGCGCATGGGCAGCCACGGCCCGGGCGGCGGCATCCAGGATTCGGTCGGGGAAGTCGCCGCCCGGGGGCCCGAACAGCCATGCCGTGCGGACGATCGCGACGCGCGCCCCGCTGCCCACGAAGGCCTCGATCGCACCCCGCTCGCCGGCGAGCTTGCTCGCGCCGTAGGGATTGCCCGGCGCCGGTTCGTCGCCCGGCCCGTAGCCGCGCCCATCGGTCCGGAGGCCGTCGAAGACCTCGTTCGTGGAGATCAGCACGAGGTCGATCCCGCGGCGTGCGCACGCCCGGGCGAGGACCGTCGTCGCGTCGCCGTTCCGCCGCATCGCCAGATCCGGTTGTCGCGCGCAGGCGTCCACGTCCGTCCAGGCGGCGGCATGGATCACGACGTCCGGCGCGTCCCGTGCGACGAGCGCCTCCAGGCTTGCGGGATCGTCGAGGTCCACCTCAGGGCGGCCCCACGGGACGGCAGCCCCGGCGCCGAGCGCCGCCACGAGGGCCCGCCCCAGGCGCCCCCCGGCGCCGGTCACGGCGACCCGCATGGGGATCACGCCTCCGCAGACCCTGCGAGCCGGTCCGCGTACTGGCGGTCGTACCAGTCGTGCCAGTCCCCCGACCGGACCGCCCGCCACCACGCCTCGTTGGCGCGATACCAGTCCACCGTCGCGTCCAGCCCCCCCTCGAACGGGACACGATTCCGCCAGCCAAGCGCGGCGAGCCTGGATCCGTTCATGGCGTAGCGGCGGTCGTGCCCCGGCCGGTCCTCCACG
>JBKJVO010000097.1:0-3378 GCA_046717305.1 Candidatus Limnocylindrales bacterium | reverse complement strand
AAAGGTACGCGGGCTGTTCATGAAGCCATCGAGGCAATGGCATCCGACGGCCGTGGATTGACCCGAGCAGTCGCAGACAGTCTGCGTACCTAGACCAGAGGTGCGCGTGCTGCTGTGATGCCAACTCGCGAGCGCGGAGGAGGGCGGCAACGCCCTCAGCCTCACCCTCCAGCCTCGCAACCTCGGCGACTGCAACGAGCCGTCTAGCCTCGATTGCGGGTCCCGTAGCCGGACGTCGAAAGGACAGCTTTTGAACGCGACGTCGGGCGCTCTCGACATCGCCTCTTTGGACATCCAGTGAAATTAGCGTGAGCGTCGCCTGTTCGCCGACCTCGTTCTCTGGATCGATCTCGGATTCGAGCCCAGCAAGGAGTGACTCAGCTCGATCGCGGTCGCCGTATAGGACCTCAATGTCAGCTGCTTCGAAGGCAATCTCAACTGTGCGTACCGCGTCACTGAGTCCCTGCGTGTACAGCTCTCGAGCGGCGGACATCCGACAGAGATGGGCAGCGGCCCAGGCCGCTGCAAGCCGTGCCGAAGCGAGTTCAACGCCAGCCGACGTCGCCTCCAGAATCGCCACTGCCTCCGACGCGCTCTCGAGGGCGCCCGGCGCATCGCCTTGCACTCGTTGAATCTGTGCCAAATTCGTCAGGGCAACGCCTCGAAAGTGGGTGTCGCCTGCGGTCAAGCTCGCACGAGCAACCTCGGCGGTAAGTCGCGCGGCGACGTCGAGATCACCATCAACGGACGATCGGATCCCAGCAACGACCGCGTCCGATGAAATCCTGCGGACCGGAGGTGAGTTGAGGCCAAGAAGGCGCTGCTCAAGTACTTCCATGTCGTCGAGCGCGCTGCAGCTGATCGACACCATCAGCGCGTTCCATACCGCAACTTCAGACTCCGGCGCGATCTCGACGGCCGCTCGTGCCCGTGCAAGCGCCTCGAGAGAGTCTCCGCGCTTCATGGCCATGCGGGAGCGAACGATGTTCGTCACAGGATCTGGAACGAGCGTCGCTGGCAAGGAGGCGGCGAGTTCCTCCGCCGCGGCGTAGGCGCCGGTCGCGAGGATGGATTCAATGGCGGTTGCGAGGACGGGGCGGGCGTGTTCTATGTCGCCGGCGGCGACGTAGTGGTGGCCGGCGGTCCGCCAGTCGATGTCCTCGGCCACGACGGCCACGGCCCGATGGATCGCGGCGACGGCGACCGATCCCACGGACCGCACGAATCGGGCCTGGAGGAAATCGCGGACGAGCGGGTGGGCGCGCACGTGGTCGCGCGCCTGCGGTCCGGTCCGGCTGAAGAGGCCGATGAGCTCGCCTTCGGCGATAGCCGCGCGCGTCGCATCAGGTGAGATGTCGGCGGCGACGCTGCCGAGCACGGGTTCGACGATGTCGAGCAGGGAGGTTCGCATGAGGAACTGCTGCAGGTCCTGTGAGAGTTCGCCGACGACCTCCTCAGCAAGGTAGTCGTAGAGGTCGCCTTCGGCACCGGTCAGCGAGCTGACAAAGGAACGGATCTCGCTCGGCGTGCGGTCGCGAATCGCGGCCCGGACGAGCTGCAGCGAGGCGGCCCACCCCTCGGTTCGCCGGGACAGCTCGGCAACGACGGAAGGCTCCAATGCCAGCGCATACGTCTCGCGAAACAACTGCTCGGTCTCCACGGCATCGAATCGAAGGTCCGAGGTGCGCAACTCGGTGACCTCCCCAAGGGCGCGAAGCCGCGCCAACCCGAGGGGCGGCAGCCTGCGGCTGATGAGGACGAATGTCAGGCGTTCGGGGGCACGCGCCACGATCTCGCGCAGGATGTGTCGGACGTCGATCGAATCGTCGACGATGTGGAGGTCGTCCAGCACCAGTGCGGTCGGATCGGGCGGCAGTTCACCGAGCTCGCGGATGAAGGTGTCGAGCACGGCGTCGCGCGGTGGCGCCGAGCCCCCGGTCTCGCGCAGGAGCGATTGCGTCACGGGCGCGAAGTCCGGCAGGTGGATCCGGAGGGCTGCCACGAGATAGGCGATAAAGCCGACCCAGTCGCGATCACCGCGATCCAGCCGGAACCACAGGGTTCGGACCCGACTCCTTCGGCTGAAGTCGGCCAGGAGCGTCGTCTTGCCGTATCCGGCCTCTGCGGTGACCAGGACCACGCGACGGTGGATCTTCACGTGAAGCCAGTCGAGGAGGCGGACGCGTTCGAGCGTCTCCTCGCGAAGCGGAGGCGCCTGCACCTTGCCGATCTGGATCGGATAGTCGGTCATCGCGCCGAGCAGGCCTCCGGAGCCATGAGTCGGCGCGGCGATCGCCGGTCGGCCCGGTCCGACCGGGACCCTCGACCGCTCGCCTTCCGGCGCGCGGCGCTTCGGGTCCCGCCCGCGCGCTTGCGGCTCGGGCGGCGCGAACGATACGGACGGGCGTCGCGCCGTGTCAACGCGCCCCGGCGTCGCGGCATTCGTCGTGGCGTTTCGCGCGGCGTTCGTCGCGGCCTTCGACGCGGGCGCATCGGCGGGGGCCTGTCGAACGACCGCGGCCGGTCGGGTCCTGGGCATGGTGCGCATGGTGGCGGGCGGCGCTCATCCGCCGATTAGCTGCGACCGATCGCCATCCGACGGCACCGGGCGATCAGACAGCCCGAGGGACTCGTGCTGCTATGCTTCGGCGTGCTTTCGGGGCGGGGTGCAAGTCCCCACCGGTGGTAGTTCCTCGTCGGTGCGAGGAGAGCCCACGAGCGGCCTCAGCCACGTGCGTGGACGAGGTGTCAGCAGATCCGGCAGCGGTCAAGCCGTTCACGGCTGCCGCCAGACGGAGCCGACGGTAACAGTCCGGATGGAAGAAGGCGGACTCCGGTTGCCCGCATGTCGTGCGGCGCGGCCGGAGGTCATGGTGCTGCGCCCCGGTGTCGAAACGGTACCGGAGGAGCGCGCAATGCACGGGTCCCATGTTTAGCGGGATCGTCGAGGGCACCGGCGTCGTGGGCGCCCTGGCGCAATCGGGGATGGGCTACCAGCTGATCGTCGAGGCCCCGGACCTCCTCGTCCATGTGCGGCACGGCGAGAGCATCGCAGTGAACGGCACATGCCTGACCGTGGCGACAACGGACGGAACCGGGCGCGTCACCTTCGATCTCATGCCCGAGACCCTTCGGCGAACGAACCTGGGCCTCCTGCGCTCGGGTGCCCGGGTCAATCTCGAACAGTCACTTCGGTTCGGCGACCGCGTCGGCGGGCACTTCGTGCAGGGCCACGTCGATGGGACGGCGGAGGTCGTGCGCGTAGAACCGGACGTCGATGCGCGCATCGTCCAGTTCCAGCTCGTGGACCCTGGTCTCGGCCGGTACGTCGTCGAGAAGGGTTTCGTGGCCGTGGACGGCGTCAGCCTCACGGTCGTC
>JBKJVO010000096.1:0-10205 GCA_046717305.1 Candidatus Limnocylindrales bacterium | reverse complement strand
GCCGGATCCGGCTCGACGGCGGCGCGGACGTGCGCCTGACGAGGCTCGAACGGTCTCGGATCAGCGTGGACCAGATCGCCGGGCGAGCGTGGCACCGGGTCGTCCTGCCGGACGGCGGCCGCTACGTCGTGACCACGGGCAGCGTCTCGTGGACCGCAACGGGCACTGCCTTCGACCTCGACCGGTCCGGGAGCGGAGCCGCGGGCGGCGACATCGTCCACGAGCTGTCGGTCCAGCACGCCGTCGTCGTCGAGGGACCGGGCCTTCGCGTGACCGTTGACCAGGGGCGTGGTGCAACCGTTCGCCTCGGCGACTCGCCGACGGTGGATACCCGGGACGTCAGCGTCATGACGGCGGCTGCGGACCCGTGGATCCGCGCGAACGCGGCCGCGGACGGCTCCGACGGATTGCCGATGGGCATGCTCGACGGCCTCGACTTCGCCGTCGCCACCACGGGACCAACCTCGAACGTCACGCCGAAGCCGACCTCGACGCCGTCGCTCACCGAGCCGCCGGCCGAGACCGCAGCGCCCAGCGCGGCACCCGCCGCCGCGCCGACGCCGAAGCCCACGCCCAGGCCGACCGCGAAGCCGACGCCCACGCCGGCGCCCACGTTCGGGACGATGGCCATCTCCGCCCTCGCCTGCCCCGGTGGCGTCGTCCTGGGCTGGTCCGTTCCGGACATGGCAGCCTTCAACCACGTCCAGGTCCTCCGCGGCACGTCCGCGGAGATCCCGACCACATACCCGCCGTCCGGCGGCGTCGTGGCGATCGGCGGCGGGTACACCACGGACCCGGCCAAGACCGACGGCTACGACGCGACTGTGGACGGCGGCAGTGCCTGGTATCGCGCGGTGGCCTACGACGTCAACGACAAGGCCATCGCGGCGAGCGTGGCAAAGGGTGCGACGACGCCGGGCATCGAGGACCTCGGGACGATGAGCGTCTCCGGGGCCGCCCCCGGCGAGCTGACCTTCTCCTGGACGCCGTTCACGGGCTCAGCCGACTGCTTCTCGTATTACAAGCTCGTCGCCTCGGTGGACGACCCGACGCCGAGCTACCTCGAGGGCAGCACGTACCTCGCGGCGATCGGCGAACAGGCCGCCGCCGGGACGATCGTGAGCGGGCTCCCCACCGGCACCACCTACTGGCTCCGGCTCCAGGCGATCCGCGCCACGAGCCTGGGCAAGTTCATCGTCGCCGAGACGGCGCCGATCCAGTACACGGTGCCGTGAGCGCCGGAGAATGCCAGCCTGCTAGCCGCCTCTGAATCGCGGCGAGCGCTTGTCCACGAATGCGGCGAGACCCTCGGCGTGGTCCGGGTGCGCTCCGGCGGAGGCCTGGGCCTCCGCCTCCGCCTCCAGCGCCGCGTCCAGATCCCGATCGAACGCTGCGGCGAGGGCCCGCTTCGTCAGCGCCGTGGCTCCGGGCGCGAGCGCCGCGATCCGTGCGGCCATCCCCGCGGCCTCGGCGGCAAGGGCGTCGCCCGCCACCACTCGCGAGACGAGCCCGATCCGGAGCGCCTCCGCGGCGCCTACCGCGTCACTGAGGAAGACCATCTCGGCGGCCCTCGCCGCGCCCACGAGCCGCGGCAGCGTCCACGTCGCGCCGGTGTCCGGCACCAGCCCGATCTGTCCGAACGCCAGCACGAACGAGCCGCCCTCCGCGGCGATCCGAAGGTCGCAGGCGAACGCGAGCGACGCACCGGCGCCGGCCGCGACCCCGTTGACCGCCGCGATGACCGGCTGGGGTATCCCCCGCAGCGCGCGGACGATCGGGTTGTAGCGGAGGGTCAGCTCCTCGCCGAGCGACGGCGCACCGGGCTCCAGGCGTTCTTTCAGATCCTGCCCGGCGCAGAACGCCCGCCCGGCGCCCGTGAGGACGACCGCCCGGACAGTCGCGTCAGCGCCAACCTCGCCCAGAACCGCGAGGAGGCGCTCCTTCATCGGGATCGTGAGCGCATTGAGGGCCGCCGGGCGGTTGAGCGTGATCGTGGCGACGGCGCCGTGTACCTCGACGAGGACGTCTGCCGCGGCCTCGGAGTTGCGCCCCGAGGCGCGCGCCGAGGCGCGCCCGACGTCCGGCCCCGTCACCGGCCGGCCCTCACGCCTCGAATGCCTGCAGCTCCCCGGCCACGATCTCATGGAGGCGCGCGTCCAGCGGCTGGTCCGCACCCGCCGCATCGTCCCGGATGAACTCCGCGAACAGAGCGGCGAACTCCTCGTCCCCGTCGACCAGGGCGCCCGCGACGAGCAGATCCCGCTCCGGGACCCCCACGAGGACCCGTGCGCCGGCGCCGAACTCCGCCGCGAGATGCGCCCGGACCTCCGGCAGCAGGATCCGCGCGGCATCGCCCCCGTCTCCGGAGGCGGACGAGATGATCCGCCGCTGCCCGGAGCCCTCCTCGGTCCAGGGCGCGGTCGCGGACCAGCCGGCCAGGTTGGCCATCGCCGCGGCTCGGACCTCGTCGGGGGTCGCGCCCCAGGTCAGGAGATGGTCGGCGTTGACGTGGACGTCGAACGCCCCCACGCGCAGCAGGTAGCCCACGACGAGACCGGACGGGCCGTCGTCGAGGATCGGCGACGCGTGCGTCTTCATCCCCTCCGACGCGAGCCGCACGGGATCGATGTCGGCGAGCCGCGTCCCGGACGTGCCCGCCGGCCGGAGGACCGGCATGAGGAGGGCTTCGGCGGCACGCCAGTCGTGCTCCGGCGCGTGGGCCGCGGACAGGCCGGCGCCGCCGCCGGCCCGGTGGCCGCTGACCGGCGCGTCCGCGTCGATCGGGGCAAGGACGTCCGGCGCGTGGTCCCGCCAGCCGGGTGCCGGCTCGTCCCCGAGGTCGGGGTCCCAGGCCATCGGTGCCTCCTCGCGGTCCTGCTATCGGCCCTTCCAGGCCGGCTTGCGCTTCTCGGTGAACGCCACCATTCCCTCGCGCTGATCATCGGTCGCGAAGAGGAGGTAGAAGCTGCGCCGTTCGAACGCGAGCCCCGCCTCGAGACCCAGCTCCTCGGCGCGGTTCACGGCCTCCTTGGCCGCGATGACCGCGAGCGGCGGCATCGCTGCGATCGCCGAGGCCAGCTCAAGCGCAGCCGGGATGGTCTCCTCGTCCGGGACCACGCGCGTCACAAGGCCGTGGGCCTCGGCCTCGCGCGCGCCCATGGTCCGCCCGGTCAGGACCATCTCCATCGCCTTCGCCTTGCCGATGGCCCGAGTGAGCCGCTGCGTCCCGCCGGCCCCGGGCATGACCCCGAGCTTGATCTCCGGCTGGCCGAACTGCGCGCCTTCCCCCGCGATCAGCATGTCGCAGAGCATCGCCAGCTCGCAGCCGCCCCCGAGTGCGAACCCGCGGACCGCGGCAATCAGCGGCGTCCGAACGCGCTTGATCCGCTCCCAGCGATGGAATTCGTCATCGGCGAGGAGGGTCGCCGGGGTCTGGACGGCGAGCTCACGGATATCGGCACCCGCCGCGAACGCCCGGTCCCCCACCCCGGTGACGACGATCGCCCGGCAGGCCGGGTCACGATCGAGGGCTTCGAGGGCGTCCGTGAGCTCGGCGATGAGCCTGAAGTCGAGCGCGTTGAGGACCTTCGGCCGGTCCAGCGAGACGAGCGCGACGCCGTCGATCGGCCCGCCAGCTCCCGCCGCCGGGAACGCGACCTGGATCGAGGGGGGCCGCGGCGCTGGATCGACGTCGGTCACTGGGCTCCTCCGGCTGCGTCGGCCACAGTATCCACCGCCCCCGATCAGCCCGTCAGACGCCGCGGAGCAGGTCCGGCGCGTCCTCGACGATCAGGAACGTGGCGAGGCCCGGGGCGATGTCCCGGAGGATCCTGCCCGCGGCGCGCATCGGATCGGAGCGGAGGCCCGCGTCAAGAGCCTCGCGGGCGTCGAAGTCCATCGCGCAGGCGAGGACGAGGTCCGTCTCCGCGCCGAGCGCCTCGGCCACGCGCCAGACCCGAGTGCTGCGCAAGCCGGGTGTCGCGGCCACGAGCGGGAGGTGCTCGTCGCGATACCGCCGCTCGAGGGTCTCGAGGGCCTCTGCTCCCCCGTCGGGGCGGCGGTAGAGCACGAGCAGGGTCGTCATCCCGGGCCTCCTTCGGGTCGCCGGCCGTCCAGCCAGCGAGCATCGGTCTCGTCCACGCCGGGGATCTCCGCGGCGTCCGGCTGGGTGAGCGAGCCGGGGTCCACCTTCAAGGGGGTCGGTACCTCCACGGGGACCGCCGCCGAGGGTGCCTGTTCGGCGGCCTCCGCCCGACGCTTCGCCTCCGCCTCCGTGGATCGGTAGAAGCCGGCCAGCGCCTCGTTGAACAGCCCAGGCTTGCGGGCCATCACCTCGTGTCCGGCGTCGGGTGCGATGAACAGCCGGCCGCCGGGGATCTGGCGTGACAGTCCCCATGCGTGGTCCACGGGCACGAACGGGTCCCGATCGCCGCAGGCGACCAGCGTGGGCGCGCTGATCCGGTGAAGCTCCCGCGGGCCGAGGAGCGGCTGCTCCGCGACGTCGGCAACGATCGCGGGCAGGAGTCGCTGCCACGCACCCGCTCCCTGGCCGGGATCGTGCCGGCGCGAGAGCTGCGCGGCCCACTCCGGATCCGCCTCGAGGATGCGCGACGGATCCATGAGCCGCCGCGCCACGCTGAGCCGAGGCTCGCGCTGGGTCGTGATCCCGACGACCACAAGGGTTCGAAGCCGGTCGGGATTGCGCGACGCGAACCGCAGCGCGGTCATTGCCCCCATGGAGTAGCCGATGAGGTGGAAGGTTCGGAGTCCCAGGGCGTCCACGAACGCCTCGAGATCGTCCGCGAGCCAGTCGTACTGGAAGCCGGTTGCGGTGTCCCAGCGGGTCCGGCCGTGCCCGCGGGCGTCTGGCAGATGGATGAGGAACGCCCGCGAGATGAGCGGCAGCTGGGCGGCGTAGTCCTCTCGCCCCACAGACGTCGCGCCGTGAAGCAGGACGATCGGTGGGCCCGCGCCCATGACGTCGTACCCGATGTCGAGGCCGTTGGCACGAACGAACGGCACGCTCAGCCCTCCGGCTTCCCCTCGACCGGCGCGTCAGCCGCCCGCTCGATGTGCAGATAGCGACGCCGGAAATACAGGAGCGGCCCGACGGCCTCAGCCCCGGCCGCGCCATCATCCATCGCGTCCACCCGCCCGATGAACAGGTCGTGGTCCCCGGCCGAGAACGTCTCCACGATCGTGCACTCGAGGGTTGCGATCGCACCATCGAGCAACGGAAGGCCGGTGGCGCCGAGCGTCCAGGCCGCACCGCAGAAGTCCTCGCGGCCCGGCTTCACCGCCGCGTGCGCGAAACAATCGGACAGCCCCTGCTGGCCCTCACCCAGGACGTTCACGGCGTACCGGCCGAGCTCGCGAACCATCGGCGTGATGAAGCGGCGCCGATCGAGCGCCACCATGATCAGCGGCGGCTCCAGAGAGACCGAGGAGAGCGCGTTCACGGTGATCCCCTCGGGCCGGCCGCCGGAGAACGTGGTGACCACGGTCACACCCGTGGCGAACCGGCCCATCACCTGCCGGAATCGGCCTGACTCGATCTCCACCCCGCGAGTCTACGGGAGGCGGCTCGAAGTCGAGTCGGGTGGTCAGGCGGCTGTCGGCTCCACGATCACGTCCTCCGAGCCGCCGTCCGTCCCGATGACCGGCGGGAGCGCCTGGAGCGTCCCGCCCACCGCAAGCCAGATCGGCGTGAAGGCGACGACCGCCAGGAGCATCGGATTCAGCACGCTCAGTCGATCACCGCCGTACGCGGTCAACGCCCAGCCGATGATCGCCGCCCCGCCGAGCGTGGAACCGACGATGGCCAGCGCCGCCGGCCGCCCCCATTGCCCCGCACGCCAGGCGCCGATGGCGAAGACGACGATCCCCGCGAGCGCCGCGATGCCGAGCGGCAGGACCCAGGGCCCCAGGGCCCAGGCCGGGCCGGCGACGATCGCGACGAGCGCGCCGACTCGGGCGACCCAGGCACGATTCGGAACGCGGATCATCTGCCCGATGAGGCCAACCGCGAGGAGAGTCATCGCCAAAAGGACGAATGGAGCGCCGGCCGCGCCGTCGCGGTATCCGCCGTCGCCGTCGATGACGATGGGACCATTGGCCGCGATCACCCAGCCGGCAATCCAGAGTGCCGCCCCGAGCCACGAGGCCAGCCCCAACCGACGCGCGACCCGCAGGGCCTTGTAGCGCTCGGGCGAGACGGCTGTCAGGCCAGCGGCACGGTCCGCTGCCGCCGGGTCCACGAGTTCGGGATGGCGATGGGCATCGAGCGCACCACGGACCAGGTCAATTGACCCGCGGATGTCGAGGGGCCCGTGTGCGACCAGGTCCTCCAACTCCACACCGTAACGGGCGCGCCAGGCGCGGGGGTAAAGACGCAGGAGGCCGCTCATCTCGACGCCCCGCCCAGCCGGTCGAGGCCGAGCCGGGTGAACCCGGCGAGGCCCTCGAGCTGCATTCGAAGGGTCGTCGCGCCGAGCGCGGTCAGGCGGTACGGCCGGCGCCGATCCGCGGGTTCCAGCGCCTCGATCATGCCGCGTCGCTCCAGGCGCGCGAGGGCGCCGTAGAGCGTCCCGGGCCCGAGGGGCGCGCCGGTCACCGCTTCGATGTCGGTCATGATCGCGTAGCCGTGCTTCGGCCCGTCAGTGAGCGAGACGAGGATGTACAGCGTCGGCTCCGCGAACCGTCCGAACTCGGTCAGCCCCCTGTTCACGCGCTCGCCTCCGTGGGTTTCGACAGACGATACAGCGGGCGTCCATCGGCGGTCGTACGCTCGACGAGATCGCTGCGCTCCAGCCGGGCGAGCGCCCCCAGGAGCGTCGCCGGTCCGACCGGTCCGTCGAGCGCGCGGACGGCGTCCAAGAGCGCCGTGGACCTCGCCGGGCCGCGCCGCAGCGCGACGAGGATCCACAGGGCAGGCTCGGCGAACCGACCCATCATCGGGAAGACTGCTCAGTTGGCGACGATGATGCCGCAGGCGATTCGGATGCCGCTGTTCCCGGTCGAGCTGGTGCTCTCCTGATCGTCCTCGTCGGCATGGATGACGAGGGCGCTGCCATTCGCATCGAAGACGGAGACAGGCCCTGCCGACAGCGTGGCCCGGTCGCTCGTCGCGTTGAGGTGGCCTTTCCCGGCGCCGTTCACGACGAGGTTCGGCAGATCGCCGGCGTGGGCGCCCGGCGGATCATCCAGCCCGTGCGACTGGCCGGCCAGCGCGTGGTGGGTGCCGGCCGAAGAGAACGCTGGCGTCGTGCCGAGCGTGCAGCCTGCCACCCTGTGGATGTGGATGCCGTGGAGGCCCTCGGACAGGCCGCGGACGTGGACGTTCACGTGGAGGATCCCGTTGGCATCCTCGGTGAAGCGGGCCCAGCCCACCACCTCACCGCCAGTGTTCTTGAGCTCGGCGGAGGCGTGGAGCGCCCCGCTCGCGCCACCGGCGGCGGCGGCGGGTGCGGCGAGCGCCAGGAGCGCACCCAGGACGACAACCCCAAGTCGTGAACGACCGGCCATGGCAATGTTCTCCTCGGCGGCGACGCAGCGGCCCTGTTCCTCCATGCCGCGCTATATCGCACGACGATATATAACCCACGGCCGCGGCCCTGTCAATGGGTGGTCTGACCGGTACAATCCGCCACGATGTCCACTCGCCTCTGGGATCGCGCGGCGCTCGTGCCCGCCGACGCCGTCGGCCGCTTTCCCGAGATCGTCGCGCTCCCCGCTACGCTCCCCGGCGTCGCGGATTTGTTCACGTTCATGCGCGACGCGGAGCTCCGCTTCACGACGCTCCGGATGCGTATCGAGGAGCGGACCGTGACGGCCCGCGGCGAGACGCTCGCCGCGATGGACGTTTCGATCCGACACCCAGGCCAGGCCCGCGTGACGACGACTGAGCGGGGACGGGGCACGGCCGGCAACTTCGAGCTCTGGATCGGTGACGGCGAGACCATCCGGACGTACTCCGGCACTCATCGCCTGGGGACGTCGCGGCCCGTCCGCAACCGGCCGCGCGGCCTGGATCGGGACTTCCCGGGCGCATCTCGGGTCTACGAGCCGGTCACGCCGCTGCCGCTGGAGACGCTGCCCGAGCTGTTCGTCCATCCGGCCGGCTACTGCCAGAACGTCCTCGCCAGCGGGCGGACCTGGATCTCCGGAACGGACATCGTCGAGGGGCGCGAAACGATCATCATCGAGTGCGACCACCCCCGGACGATCGAAGTGGACGCAGACCGGCCGGACTTCCACATCCAGATCGCGGTGGACCGTGCCGAAGGGATCATCACTCGCCTGGTGGAGTCGATCGGGGGCGAGATCACCCGCGAGGCGGTCGCCACCGCCCTCGAGCCGGACGCCCCGCTCGCTCCCGGCACCTTCGACTTCGAGTTTCCGGACGGGACGACGATGCTCTTCTGAGGCCCGGCCTCAGCCCCCGTCCCCCGAAGAAGCCGGCACCGCCGGCGCAGACGCCGCCCGATCGCGGCCGACCAGCCGAACGAGAATCGTCGAACCGACGATCGTGACGACCACCGCCCCAAGGACCGCCGCATAGAGCTCGTCGTCGACGACGCGCAACGCCACGCCCACCGAGGCAAGCACGAAGCTGAACTCCCCCACCTGGCCGAGACCGATCCCGAGCTGCAGCGGGTGCGCGGTCAAGCCTGAGGCGCGCGCGAGGACAGCGGCGACGGCCGACTTCGCGAGCACGACCAGCGCGACGAGGATGACCAGCCACGACAGGCCCCGCCCGAGCGCCCCGGGGTCGATGAGCGAACCAAGGAGGACGAAGAAGAGGACCGCGAGGAGGTCCCGGAACGGCAGGAGCCGTTTTCGGACCTCAGCCGACTCCGGGCCCTCCACGATCGCGAGCCCCGCGACTAACGCGGCGAGCGCGACGGGGATCCCCGCGACGAGCGCGCCCAGCCCGGCCACGGCGAGCCCGACCGCCACGGACACGATGAGGAACAGGTCGTGCTCGCCCTCGAGCCCGCGGAGGACGCGGGGCAGCGCGACGGCGGCCAGCACGGCAACCGCGGCGAACGCCGCCCCGCCGGCGAGCGCCAGCGGGAGCGGTCGGTCCTCTGCCCCGGCGAGCGCGAGGAGGATCACCGCGAGCACGACGCCGGTCAAATCCTGCAGGACGCTCCAGCCAAGCAGCGCCTGCTCGGTCTGGCGGTCGGTCGTCCGCCGGCGGCTCCGCGTGATGTTCACGATGACGACGCTCGACGACATCGCGATCCCGAGGGCGACGAGCGCCGCGCCGAGCGGCGGAACCCCGGCGGCGGCGAGCGCTGCGAACGAGATCCCTGTCGTCAGGACGACCTGCAGCGGGGCGGCCCAGGTGATCGCGCCCTGTTCCCGCCGGAGCCGCGCGACATCGATCTCGATCCCCACCTCGAACAGGAGGAGGACGACCCCGATGTCGGCGAGGAAGGCGAGCTGCGCGCGGTCCGCCACGTAGCCGGGCGTGAACGGCGAGATCGCGAGTCCGATGGCGAGGTAGCCGACGACCGCGGGGAGGGTCAGCGCGCGGGCGATCCAGCCGGCCCCCGCGGCGAGCAGGAGCACGAGGCCGACGTCGAAGATGCCGGGAGCGCTGACCTCCATCAGGGTGATGGTACCGGGGACGGCGCGACCGGCCGGTGCCCGGACAATCGCAACCGGACCGGCACGCTCGGACCGACAGAATCGCTTCCAATCGGCCCGCGAGCGCGCGTATAGTCACGCCACGTCGAAGACGAACTCCGGATCGAGTCGCCCATGACGAGGTCCGAGTACCGGCAGTGGAGGATGGGTCGTGTCCGGCGGAGGGCCGGCCGACTCGATGCGAGGAGGTCCGAATGCAAGGTCGATCCCGCGACGACGTGATCCAGCAGGACATCAAGGACCTGCACCAGCTGGGCTACGCGCAGGAGCTGTTCCGCACGATGGGCGGGTTCAGCAACTTCGCGATCAGCTTCTCGATCATCTCGATCCTGACCGGCGCGGTCATCCTCTTCAACTATGGTCTGACGCTCGGCGGGCCGGCGTCCGTCGGCATCGGCTGGCCCCTGGTGACCGTCTTCACCCTCCTGATCGCCGCGACGATGGCCGAGATCGCATCGGCCTACCCGACGGCCGGCGGCCTTTACTACTGGGCCTCCAAGATGAAGAACAAGGACTGGGGCTGGTGGACTGCCTGGCTCAACCTCGGTGGC
>JBKJVO010000095.1:0-7415 GCA_046717305.1 Candidatus Limnocylindrales bacterium | reverse complement strand
GTCCACGACCGCCCACGCGTCATCCCAGGCGGCCGCGAGTTTGGCCGGCGCAAGCGTCTCCACCGGAACCGCCCGGATCCTGGCCTCAAGGGCCTTGAGCTCCGGGAGCACCTCGTCCGCCCAGTAGCGCTCCGTGACCTCCGCGCGCTCGCGCATGACGGCGAGCCATCGCTCGCTATTCCCCGGGCGCTCCGGCTCTGGGAGGTTCGCGTCCTGGGCGAAGTAGGCGTAGCCGTTCCAGACACGGCACTGCCAGCGCTGCGGGAAGCCCCCGAAAGCCTCGTATGGGGCGTTGAACCCGTCGCCAAGCACGCGAATGTAGTCCTCGGCCAGCGGGGCGAGCGCGAACGGCATGTGCATGTCGTCCCAGTCCCACGAGCGGTCCGGATCGGCCGGATCCTCCCAGACGACCGGGAACGACTCGGCGGGCGGTCGGGCCTCGTCGGCGATCGTCATCCGGGCAGCTCCCTTGAAGGTCAGGCGGTGGTGATCGGGCGGGCCTGGAGCAGATACCACGCGCCGGCGGACGCGGCTGCTTCGATGTCCACCGGCGCGCCGAACCCCTGCTCTACGGAGAGGGCGAGCCGCATGAGATCGTCGAGGAGTGGCGCCTCCAGCGCTGCGCCGGCCTGGCCGCCCGCACGATCGCCGGGAGTGTAATCAACCGTCGCACCGGTCGCGCGGTCCACGACCCACGTGTCCGGCGTAACGGTGCCCGACACCATCGCGTCACCGAGGCCGCGAACCGCGGTTACGACGAGCTGATCCGTGCGTCCGGTCACCGGGTGCCGCGTGAAGACGACGGCTGCGGCATCCGCCGGCACGAGGGCCTGCACGATCACCGCCATGGCGCCGCCGTCGAGTGCGAGACCGCGCCGCTGGCGATAGACGATTGCCGGGGAGCTCCAGAGCGATGCCCAGCAACGGCGCACCGCGTCCGCGACGCCGTCGGGCGCCACGCCGAGCTCGGTCTCGTGGAGGCCCGCGAAGGATGCGCTGGAACTGTCCTCGCCGATCCCCGACGAGCGGACGGCAAACCGACCTGGAGTCGCACCGATGATTTCGAGCCGACGCACGAGCTCGACGACGGCGGCGCCGAGCGCGGCGGCGATTCTCGGGTTCATGACGGCGGACGCAAATGCCTCGGTCAGGCGAGCCCTGGCCGCTTCACCGGGCAGCGCGACAAGCAGCGCCTGGACGCCCGCGATCGACGGAACCTGTGTCTCAAACGCCTGGGTCGTCAGGCAGAATCCCGGCGGAATCCGGAACCCGAGTCGGGCGAGCCGATCGAGGGACGCGCCCTTGCCGCCGACGAGAGCCGCGTCGCCCTCGACGGCGCCCAGCCACGCGATGATCGGTTGCTCGGGACGCGGCACCCGGGCCCTCCGTGCTCGGAACGCGAGGCGTCAGGCCTCGAGGGACGGTTCCTCGGCAGTTGCCGGCGCGGCGCTTCCGGGCCGGATCGGCTCGAGGTCGATTGTCCGCGCCCGGCGCGTTCGCCCGGATTCCGTGCGGACCATCGCCGACGGGATCACGCCGGACGCGATCGACTCGACGACCGCGGCCTCGCCCGCGTACAGGCCGCTGAGGATGCGCACGTTCTCACCGAGTCGAATCGATGCCCGGCCGGTGGTGGCGGCGAGGTTGATGGAGATCGTCCGTCCGGCCGGGTTCCGCGGGTCCGCGGCGCCGAGCAGCGGCGGCGGCCCCTTCGTCGCGGTCTTCGGAGGCGGGTAGGTGACCTTTCGACGGCGCACCGGCTAGTACCGGCGACGCGCGGTCGCGTCTTCCTTCTTCGGCTTGGGTTCGTGTCCCGGGCGGGGCGGTCGCGGGGCGGTCCCCGGTGCCATGTCCGGCTGCGGAACCCACGGTGCGCGTTCCTTGGCTGCCTTGACGGTCGCCGCGAACTCGGCCGCGATCGGCGCCGGAATGCTGCCCTGCCAGGCGCGCTCAATCTCCTGGACTCGCACGGTCTGGTCGGCGCGCCGCTGGCGCTCGAACTTCGAATGCTTGGTCATTGTCCCTCGCTCTGGTGTCGCCCCGGAGTTCGGGGCGGTCCGCGGATCGTACGCGTGTTCTTCGCAGGGCGCGCGCCGGGTAGACTCCCGGGAACACCGCACAGCACGAGGTGGGCGATGGCCGTGACGATCCGGAAGTGGGCGACCTTCATCGAGGAGCTCGTCGAGGAGGGCGGGAAGCCGCTCCCCCGACCCCTTCGGCGCGTGGCCGTGGCGGTCGTCGTCAAGAACCCATACGCCGGCCGGAACCCGGACGACCTGAGCGAGCTGATCGATCTCGGCGAGTACCTCGGTGACGAGCTCATGCGGCGCTGTCAGGAAGCACTCGGGGCGCCGGTGGAGGCGTACGGCAAGGGCGGCATCGTCGGCGAGCAGGGCGAGCTCGAGCACGTCGCGGCGGTCCTCCACCCGAAGTTCGGGGCCCCCAGCCGCGGCCGCGTCGGGGGCGTCTCCATTCTCCCGTCAGTCAAGAAGCGAGCCGCGATGGGCGCCTCGCTGGATATCCCGGTCCATCACATCAAGGCCATGCTCGTGCGAAGCCACTTCGATGCGGTCGAGATCCGGGTGCCGGACGCGCCCGCCGCGGACGAACTGCTGCTCGCGCTCGCGGTGACGGACGGGGGTCGCCCGCATGCGCGCGTCGGCGGTTTGCGCGCCGAGGACGCCGTCGGCGAAGACGGCCTCCACTGATCCGCCGGGTCGGAACGACACCGATGCGCACGCTCATCCGCAACCTCGGCCGGGTGGTTTCCGGCGACATCAAGGCGCCGCTTCTGGACGCGGACGAGATCCTCATCGAGGACGGGCGGATCGCCGCGGTCGGGCGTGGGCTCGCGGGCGGCGCGGGCGCGGGCGCGGACCAGGTCATCGACGCCCACGGGACCACGGCGATCCCCGGCCTCATCGACTCCCACGCGCATCCGGTGTTCGGCGACTTCTCGCCGCGCCAGCGGACCATCGACTTCATCGAGTCCGGCCTCCACGGCGGTGTCACCACGGTCATGTCGGCCGGCGAGGTCCATCTCCCGGGGCGCCCGAAGGACGTCGTCGGGCTCAAGGCACTCGCGATCGTCGCCGCGAAGAGCTACGAGAACTACCGACCCGCGGGCGTCAAGGTCCATGCCGGCGCCCCGATCCTGGAGATCGGGCTTGAGGAGCATGACTTCGCCGAGATGGCCGCTGCCGGCGTCCGACTCGTGGGGGAGATCGGCCTGGGATCCGTCAAGACCGGGCCGCAGGCAGCTCCGATGGTCGTCTGGGCGAAGCGGCACGGGATGACGGTGACGTTCCACACCGGCGGGCCGTCCATCTCCGGCACGATTGCGATCGGGGCAGACGCGGTCCTCGAGGCGCGGCCGCACATCGTGGGCCACGTCAACGGCGGGACGACCGCGATGTCCGACGCGGACATCGGGCGCCTGGTCGCGACCGAGATGGCGATCGAGATCGTCCACTGCGGCAATGGGCGCGCGGCCCTGCTCGCGGCCCGGCTGGCGGGCGAGCTGGGCGCCCTGGATCGCGTCATCATCGGCAGCGACACCCCGTCCGGGACGGGCGTGGTCCCGCTCGGGATCCTGCGGGTCATGGCCCACCTCGCGTCGCTCGGCAGCGTGGCGCCCGAGCTGGCCGTCGCCATGGCGACGGGAAATACGGCCCGGGTGCATGGGCTGGACGTCGGGCTGATCGCGCCGGGCCGCGCCGCGGATCTCTGTCTCGTGGACGCGCCGACCGGGTCCGTGGCGTCGACGGCGCTCGGCGCCCTGGCGATCGGCGACCTGCCCGGGATCTCCATGGTCCTGATCGACGGCGAGGTGCGGATCGGGCGCAGCCGCA
Source organism: Candidatus Limnocylindrales bacterium (assembly GCA_046717305.1). Classification (GTDB taxonomy): domain Bacteria; phylum Chloroflexota; class Limnocylindria; order Limnocylindrales; family CSP1-4; genus UBA5189. The sequence continues at coordinate 3,564 of JBKJVO010000095.1, read as the reverse complement.
ACACGGCACCGGCGGCCCGGGCGGCGGAGGTCGTCGGCGGCATCGGAGCCCCAGCCGGAGGTCACTGATCTCGTGTCCCGCTGGAACGTCTCGCGATGAAGCACGGCCTTCGCCTTCCGTCGTTCGCGCTCGGCGAGCGGACGGCGTCGCTCGACGAGATGGGCGCCTACCTGCGGCGCGCCGAGGACCTCGGGTTCGAGTCCGCGATGCTCATCGACCACCTCCTTGTCGCGCCGCCGGCGTACCGGGTGACGTGGTTGGAGCCGGTCTCCCTGCTGAGCGCGCTGGCCGGCGTCACGCGCACCATCCGCCTCGGGACGATGGTCCTGGTTCTCCCGTTCCGTGATCCGGTGGCGTTTGCGAAGGAGTGGGCAACCCTGGACGTGCTGTCGGGCGGCCGGTCAGTCCTGGGCGTCGGCGTCGGCTGGAACGAGGCGGAATTCGAGGCGCTCCGGATCCCGCTTCGCGAACGTGGGCGTCGGATGAACGAGATGCTCGAGGCGATCACGGCGTTGTGGGCCGGTGACCACGTGACCTACGAGGGCCAGTTCTACCGGTTCCATGACCTGACCATCGAGCCGAAACCCGTCCAGCGGCCGCATCCGCCGATCTGGATCGGTGGCGGCACGCAGCCGTCGAGCCGGATCTATGGCCAGGAGGTGCCGACGATCGAGCCCGTCCTCCGGCGGATCGCGAAATACGCGACGACGTGGGTGCCGCATTCCTCGGCGACGGCCGAGATGGTCGCGAGCGACTGGGCGGCCATCCAAGGGTACATGGCCGAGCTCGGGCGACGGCCCGACGAGCTGTCGAAGGTCTACTCGAACTTCGTCCACGTCCTCCGGCCGGGTGAGACGCCCGAGTCCGCCGCGCCGTCCTTCGCGGTCTACTCCGGGATGGACCTGGACTACTGGCAGGAGTTCTACCTCCTCGGGGAGGCGGAGGCCGTGGCCGAGAAGATCCGCGGCAAGATCGAGGCGCTCGGGGGCGTGGACCACCTGATCCTCAACCCGCTGGACTGGGATCCCGCGACCCTGGAGATCCTCGCGGAGCGGGTGTTGCCGCTGGTCGTCGCGTAGCGGCCGCGACGAAGCCATGAGCAGCTACCTGCGGCCGGCATCCGTCCCCGAGGCACTCGAGTCGCTTGCCGTCGGCGTTCGTGAGGGGCGGCCGCGGACCATCGTGGCGGGAGCCACGGACCATTACCCCGCCCGCGTCGCACGGGTGGCGGACGAGGAGATTCTGGACGTCTCCGGGCTTGCTGGCCTGCGGCAGATCCGCGACGCCGAGGGGGGCTGGTGGATCCCCGCCGGGGTGACGTGGACGGACCTCGTGGAGCGACCGCTCCCTCCGTGCTTCGATGGGCTGAAGCGCGCGGCACGGGCCGTCGGCGGCTTCCAGATCCAGAACCGCGGCACCATCGTCGGGAACCTCTGCAACGCGTCTCCCGCAGCGGACGGCCTGCCGAACCTGCTTGCTCTGGACACCATCGTGGAACTGGTGTCCGTTCGGGGCGCTCGGCGCATGCCGGTGGCGGCGTTCGTGACCGGCAACCGCTCGACGGTACGGGCCGCCGACGAACTCCTGACGGGGATCTTCGTGCCGGACCCGGCGGTGGACGACGGAACAGTCGCGGCGTCCACGTTCCTGAAGCTCGGGGCACGGGCGTATCTCGTCATCTCGATCGCCATGGTCGCGGCCGTCCTCGTCCGTGATGCGCATGGCCGCATCACGGTGGCGCGGGTGGCCGTCGGTGCCTGCTCGGTGGTCGCCCAGCGGCTCGCGGCGCTCGAGGCGGAGCTCGTCGGGCACGAGGCCGCCCCCGGGCTGGCCGGGGTCGTCCGGTCGGAGCACCTGGCGGGGCTTTCGCCGATCGACGACGTGCGCGGCAGCGCGGCATACCGACTCGAGGCGGCCGAGGTTCTCGTCCGGCGGGCCCTCGAGGAGCTCGTCGCGTGACCGCGTGGATCAACCTCACCGTGAACGGGTCACCGGTCGAGGTCGAGGTGGACCCGATGCGCCGACTTGCCGACGTCCTGCGCGACGACCTGGGCCTGACCGGCACGAAGATCGGCTGTGATGCCGGCGATTGCGGAGCCTGCACGGTGCGGCTCGATGGGCGGCAGGTCTGTGCCTGCCTGGTCCCGGTGGCGCAGGCCGGCGGAGCCGATGTCCGGACGGTCGAGGGGCTCGCAACACGCTGGGTCGGGGAGTCGCCGCTCGAATTCGACGACCTCGGAGCGCTCCAGCGCGCGTTTCTCGAGGCCGGTGCGGCCCAGTGCGGGATCTGCACGCCCGGAATGCTCATGGCCGCGGACGATCTCCTGGACCATACGCCGTCACCCTCGGAGGCCGAGGTGTTCGACGCCCTCGGCGGCGTGCTGTGCCGCTGCACCGGGTACCGCAAGATCGTGGACGCCGTTGCTGAGGCGGCCACGCGCATCGCCGGGAACGGGGCACCTCCGGCCGCTCTCGGGCCTCCCGACGTGCCCCCGCCCGGCCCAGCCCCCGACGGAACGCAACGCCGTGCACCGGCGGTCGGCGCGCGTCTGCTGAAGGTTGATGGCCTCGCGGTCGTGACCGGCAGGGCGGCATTCGGCGCGGATATCCGGCCCCCCGGGATGCTCGCGCTCCGCGCGGTTCGCTCACCGTACGCACGTGCCCGGTTCACAATCGGTGACCTCGGACCGCTGCACGCGGCGCACCCCGAGCTCGTCCGGGTCCTGACCGCGGCCGACATCCCCGGCCAGAATCGGTACGGCGTCTATGCGACCGGCAAGGATCAACCGGCACTCGCGGAGCACGAGGTTCGGCACCGCGGCGAGGCCGTCTGCGCACTCGTTGCCGACGAGGCGGTCCTCGACGAGATCGACGACGTGGAGGTCCCGATCGCCTGGGAGCCGCTGCCCCCGCTGACCGGCATGGATGCGGCGCTCGCCGATGACGCGCCCCTGATCCACGCCCATGCCCCGGGGAACGTGCTCGTGTGCGGGCGCGTGGGGCGCGGCGACGTCGAGGCCGCGCACGCGGAGGCGGCTGTGACCGCCGAGATCGAGATTGAGACGACGTTCGTCGAGCACGCGTACATCGAGCCGGAAGCCGGGTATGCCCGCCGGGTGGGGGACCGGATCGAGGTCGTCGTCAGCACGCAGACCCCGTACATGGACCGTGACGAGGTGGCGCTGATTCTCGGAATCCGGCCGGACCAGGTCCGGATCGTGCCGACCTCGTGCGGCGGCGGGTTCGGCGGGAAGCTGGACCTGTCCGTCCATCCGCTCGTAGCGACCGCCGCATGGCTCCTGCATCGCCCCGTGCGCGCCGTCTGGACCCGCCCGGAATCGATGGCCGCGAGTCCAAAGCGCCATCCCGCGCGGATCCGCGCCTCCGCCGGGGCCGACGCCGCCGGCATGTTGACCGACCTTCGCTTCCACGGCGACTTCGACACCGGGGCATACGCGTCCTGGGGCCCGACCGTCGCCAACCGCGTCCCCGTGCACGCCTCCGGCCCCTACTACGTGGAGCACTATCGCGCCCGGTCGCGCGCGGTCAACACCAACACCGTTC
>JBKJVO010000094.1:0-4143 GCA_046717305.1 Candidatus Limnocylindrales bacterium | reverse complement strand
GACACCCCCCTCGAGGCGCTCGGCGACGACGCCCACGCCGTCCACTGACCGCGGCCATGGACAGCGTGCCCGTGACCCCGATCCGCCTCGTGATCCGGACCGCTGTTTCGCCCGAGACCGCATGGACGTACCTGACCGACCCGGACAAGGTCGAGCAATGGTTCACCGCCGCCAGCCCGATCGGCGAAGTCGGCGAATCGTACGTCCTCGACTTCGGCGGGGGCAGCGTGGTCCAAGGGGCAATCGTCGAGATGATGCCCGGGCAGCGCTTCGCCCACCAATGGGCCTGGCTGGATGCGGATCCCAGCCAGGAGACCCTCGTGACGTGGATCATCCGGCCGATCGAGACAGGCGGAACGGAGATCGAGCTGCTGCACGACGGCTGGGACGAGGCGGGTGCCGACGAGGCGATCCGCGACGATCATGAAGCGTACTGGTCGGGGTACCTGGACGACCTGCGCGACCTGCTCGAGGCCGTCGGAGGCTCGTGACGGATCGGCGAGTCGCCGCTCGGCTCCGTGCGCTGACCGGCCGCTATCGAGGTTTCCAGCCGGACGCGCGCCGATTCCTCCTGGTCACGCTGGTGGGCGGCGCCGCGATGAGCCTCTGGTGGATCGACTTCAACCTGTATCTCGCATCGCTCGGCTTCGATGCCTCGCGGATCGGCGTCATCGCGACGGCGGGGTCGATTGCGTCGGCGGTTGCCGCGTTTCCGGCGTCGTCGTGGTCCGACCGGATCGGCCGGCGCCTCGTCATGGCGGCCGGTACCGTGGCCAGCATCCTCGCGGTGGGCGGCATGATCGCGACGCCCGACCCCACCGCGATCCTCCTCCTCGTCGCGCTCTTCGGGGCCGGCAACATGGCCTTCCAGGTCGTCGCCGTGCCGTATATGTCCGAGCACTCGGAGCCCGCGCATCGAAGCGAGCTGTTCGCCCTCCAGTTCGCGATCTCGAGCGCGACGAACGTCGTCGCGGCGGCGCTCGGCGGGGTCGTCGCCCGGGCCATTGCCGACGGGTTCGGCTTCCTCCCGGACGGGCCTGACACGTACCGGATCATCCTCGTGTTCATGGTCGTGCTCCTCGTCGCAGGGCTGCTCTTCGTCCTGCGACTCGCCGACGACCGGCCGTCGGTCCTCCGGCATCGCCAGCCCCTGGCGGCCGGAGAGCCGGCCGCCTTTCGGCCGGTCCGCTCGAGCGGTTGGTCGATCGCCCGGCTCGGCCTGACCGTGCGGGATCGGCGGACGTTCTTCCGGCTGCTCCTGCCCGGGCTCCTCATCTCGATCGGCGCCGGCCAGGTGATCCCGTTCCTCAACCTCTTCGTCCAGCAGAAGTTCGGCCTGGACCTGGCGGCGCTGAACGGCGTCTTCGCGGTGACGAGCATCGGGACGATGCTTGCGATCCTCTACCAGCCCACGATCGCCCGGCGATTCGGGCGGCTGCGCTCGGTCATCCTCGTCCAGGGCGCGAGCATCCCGTTCCTCATCGTTCTCGGCTTCAGTCCGGTGCTCTGGATGGTGATCGCGGCGATGGCCGTGCGGAACTCCCTGATGAACGCGGGCAACCCCATCTTCAACGCGTTCGCGATGGACCAGGTGAGCCAGGCCGAGCGGGCGACGCTCGCCGCCGCGATGTCGCTCATGTGGTCGATCGGCTGGGTCATCGCCGGGGCGTACTACTCGGCCGTTCACGCCGCGCTCGGATTCGATGCCGGCTACACGGTCAACTTCGCCACGATCATCGTCCTCTACACGGTCGCGACCTGGCTCTACTGGCACTGGTTCCGCGACGCCGAGCCGGGCGGCGCAGGCCACGGGGCGCTACCGGCGACCCGGGCCGCGACGGACTAGACTCCGCCCATGACCGTCGAGGCGTCCCCGCGCGAGAAGACCGGGATCCCCAGGAACCCGGGCCGGGCCGAGCTCGGGATGAAGGCGACCCTCCTCTTCCCGTCCCGCGAGATCGTCGAGCAGTACTACGTCCCGCTCATCTACACCGCCTGCCGGACGTGCTACTCGGAGCTCCCGCCGGAGGAGATCTTTCGCAAGGCGACCGCCGGCGAAATCGATGTCGCGAAGATGCAGCGGCTCATCAACGGCGTCATCGAATCCGGGCACGGCAGCACCATCGAGCACGTCGTCTTCACGTTCGGGATCACGGGCGTCTCGCGCACGCTGTCGCACCAGCTCGTCCGGCATCGCGCCGGCGTCGCGTTCGACCAGCAGAGCCAGCGCTACGTCACGTACAAGCAGGCGGCCACGATGCTGCCCCAGACGATCGCGGACGCCGATCCGGAAATCCGCGAGCGGTACGAGGACCAGGTCGGGGCCTCGATGGAGCTCTACGGCGAGCTGGTCGCGGCCGGGATCCCCGGCGAGGATGCGCGGTTCGTCTTCCCGAACGGCACCCGGACCAACCTCGTGATGACGACGAACCTCCGGGCGCTCATCCACATGTCCGGTTTGCGCCTGTGCACCATGGCCCAGTGGGAGATCCGGCGGCTCTTCCAGCTGATCCGCCACGAGATCTTCAGCGTGAGCCCGTTCCTGGGGTCGTTCCTCGCCCCGAAGTGCGTCCCCCTGGGCTACTGCGACGAGATGAACAACCGCGACGGGCACTGCCCCATCCGGCCGCACAAGGACCGTGTACTGGAGGCCTGGGCGGAGAAGGCGAAAGCCGCGCGCGCGGCGGGACGCGAGCTACCGGTCCAGTCGTGAGAATCAGGCTCCAGTTCGACCGGATCGGGCCGGGCGTGGAGATCGGGCCGCACCGGCACGGCGTCGAGACGATCGTCTACCTCGCGGCCGGCGAGCTGGTCTTCGAGCATGGGGAGGGGCTGGAACGGCGGGCGGTCGTCCGGGCGGGCGACGTCCTGTACGAAGCTCCCGCTGAGCACCACCTCGTCCGGAACGAGGGGACGGTTGATGCGCTGGCACTCCTCGCCTCGACGGACCCGGACCCGCGCCGGATCGGAACCATGCTTCGTCGCTGGGACGGCGTCGACGAGCCGGTCCGACGAGGGGGCGATGCGCACGTCGTCGAGGTGGACGGCATCCGCCGTCGGAGGATCGTGGGGCCGGGCGACTTCGGGTCCGCCGCGTTCACCGTCACGGAAGTCGAGATCGCGCCGGGCGTCGCCGATGTCTGGCACCGCCACCTCCGCGCCGAGCACGCCATCGTCGTCTTCGAGGGCCGGGGCGTCGTGACCGTCGGCGACGCGACCGAGACGCTCGAGCCACTCAAGGGCATCCGCGTCGAGGAGGGCCGCCCGCACCGCGTCGAGAACACCGGCCGGACCACCCTCCGCTACTACGTCTGCTCGTCGCCCGGCCTGGACCCGCTCGATGACCGCCAGACCGCCGAGGCGCCGCGCCGCCGCCTGGACGCGTAAGGGTTCCCGTCTGGGCCGGTGTCGCCGCGCGACCCATCCCTAGAGGTCGGTGATGAACCGGCGGACGACGCGGGCGAGGCGCGGGCCCGCCTCCAGGCCGGCCGCGAGGACCTCCTCGTGGCTCAGCGGCTGGCCGCTGTAGCCGGCGCCGGCGTTCGTGACCAGGGAGACGCCAACCACATCCAGCCCGGCCCATCGGGCCGCAATGCACTCGAGAACGGTCGACATCCCGACCGCGTGGCCGCCCAGCGCGGCGAGCATCCGGACCTCGGCCGGGGTCTCGTAGTTCGGGCCGCTGAGGCCCACGTAGATTCCCTCGGCAAGGGGTACGCCCTCCGCGGCAGCCGCAGCGTGGAGGCGTGCGCGGAGCCGGGGGCTCCATGCCTCGGTGAGATCGGGGAAGCGCGGCCCGATCGCGTCGGCGTTCGCCCCCTTCAACGGGTTCCGCCCGGTCAGGTTGATGTGGTCGCGGATGACCATGAGGGTCCCCGGCCCGAAGCTCGGGTCGAGGCCGCCGGCCGCGTTCGTCAGGAAGACGGCCTTCGCACCAAGCCGCGCGAACAGCAGGACCGGCTGGACGACGAGGCCCGCATCGTTGCCCTCGTACAGGTGGACGCGGCCCTGGAGCATGACGACGGGCTTCCCGCCGAGACGGCCCAGCAGCAGCCGGCCCGCGTGCCCTGGTGCCGTCGCGGCCGGCCAGCCGGGGAGATCCGCGCACGGGTTTGCCACGGCGTCCTCGAGGTCGTCGGCCAG
>JBKJVO010000093.1:0-4659 GCA_046717305.1 Candidatus Limnocylindrales bacterium | reverse complement strand
CCAGCTGGATGTGGCCCATCCGCTCGCGACGGACCTTCGAGCGGGTGACCTCGACGCCGCACTTGTCGCAGATGATGCCCTTGTAGCGGATCCGCTTGTACTTGCCGCAGTAGCACTCCCAGTCCTTCGTCGGACCGAAGATGCGCTCGTCGAAGAGACCGTCCTTTTCCGGCTTGAGCGTCCGGTAGTTGATGGTCTCCGGCTTCGTGACCTCGCCCTTCGACCACTCCCGAATCTGATCGGGGCTGGCGAGCGAAATGCGGATCGCGCTGAAGTTGTTGACCTCGAGCATCGTTCTCCTCAGCGCCGCCGTCTGGCTCGGCGGCGCGATCCGGACCGGGTGCGAGCGTGAGCGGGCCGGCCGGGTCCCGCGGACGCGTTGATGGTGGTGCTGTGTATCAGTCCTCGAACCCGGCGAGATTGATCCCGCCAAGGTCGGGGAGCATGTACCCGGAGGCGTCGTCCTCCGCGAGTGGAATCTCCTCGTCGTTGGGGTCCAGGATCTCTGCATTGAGCCCGAGGCTCCGCAGTTCCTTGATCAGGACCTTGAACGACTCCGGGACGCGCGGGGGCTGGATCTCCTCGCCCTTGACGATCGCCTCGTACGTCTGGACGCGGCCCAGCACGTCGTCCGACTTCACCGTCAGGAGCTCCTGGAGAATGTTCGCGGCGCCGTAGGCCTCCAGCGCCCAGACCTCCATTTCGCCGAAGCGCTGGCCGCCGAACTGCGCCTTGCCGCCCAGCGGCTGCTGGGTGATCAGGCTGTACGGACCCGTGGACCGGGCGTGAATCTTGTCCTCGACGAGGTGGTGGAGCTTGAGCATGTAGATGTAGCCGACCGTGATGGGCTGGTCGAAGGGCTCCCCGGTCCGCCCGTCGCGGAGTTCGATCTTGCCGTCCTCCGGGAGGGCCGTCTCGACGCCGTAGACCTGGTGGCGAGCCTCGCGGAGCTCCGTCTTGATCTGCTCCTCGGTCGCCCCGTTGAAGACCGCGGTCGCCGCCGTCTCGCCCTTGGCGTGGAGCGCCCACCCGAGGTGGGTCTCCAGGATCTGGCCGATGTTCATCCGGCTCGGCACGCCGAGCGGGTTGAGGAGGATGTCAACGGGAGTCCCGTCCGGCAGGAACGGCATGTCCTCGGCGGGCAGGATCTTGGCGATGACACCCTTGTTGCCGTGGCGGCCGGCCATCTTGTCGCCGACCGAGATCTTTCGCTTCTGTGCGACGGCGACCCGGACCAGGCGATTGACGCCGGGCTGCAGGTCGTCGTTGTTGTCACGGCTGAATTCGCGGATCTCCACGACCTTGCCGCGCTCGCCGTGCGGGAGGCGCAGGGAGCTGTCCTTCACCTCGCGCGCCTTCTCACCAAAGATCGCGCGGAGCAGTCGCTCCTCGGCCGTCAGCTCCGTCTCGCCCTTCGGCGTGATCTTGCCGACGAGGATGTCGCCGGGACGTACCTCGGCGCCGATGTAGACGACACCCTCCTCGTCGAGGTCCTTGAGGGATTCCTCGCCGACGTTCGGGATGTCCCGGGTGATTTCCTCCGGGCCGAGCTTGGTATCGCGTGATTCGATCTCGTGCTTCTCGATGTGAATGCTCGTGAACAGGTCGTCGCGCACGAGGCGATCGCTGATGACGATCGCGTCCTCGTAGTTGCCGCCCTCCCAGCTCATGAACGCCACGAGGACGTTGCGGCCGAGGGCGAGCTCGCCGAATTGGGTGGACGAACTGTCGGCGATTGCCTGGCCGGCGTCCACGCGCTGGCCCACGTCCACGATCGGGCGCTGGTTGATGCAGGTGCCCTGGTTGCTCCGAACGAACTTCAGGAGCCGGTACTCATCCAGCTCGCCGGAGTCCGCCTCGACCCGGATCCGCTGGGCGGTGACGCTCGTCACGACGCCCGCGCGCGTGGCAACGACGACCTGGCCAGAGTCACGGGCGGCCCGCTCCTCCATGCCGGTGCCGACGATCGGCGCCTCGGGCTCCAGGAGCGGCACCGCCTGACGCTGCATGTTCGAGCCCATCAGGGCGCGGTTGGCGTCGTCATGCTCCAGGAACGGGATGAGCGCCGTCGCGACCGAGACGACCTGCTTCGGGCTCACGTCCATGTATTCGATCTGGTCCGGGCGCGCCTCCGGGAACTGGTCACGGAAGCGGGACGGGATGCGCTCGTCGAGGAAGTGGCCCTCGTCGTCCAGGCGCGCGTTGGCCTGGGCGACGACGTGCTGCTCCTCCTCGTCCGCCGGCAGGTACTCGATCTGGTCCGTGACGATGGGCCGGATCGGGAACGCGTTTGCCTTCTGGCGCTTGAGTTCCGTGGCCGCGGCCGGGGTGAACGGCTCGCCCTTGCGCAGGATGACGGTTCCGCCCTTCGCCGCAAGGTCGGCCCCGGCCGCAAAGGCCAGGAGGTCGGCGTCGTCCCATGCGACGGTGCGCTTGACCCGCCGGTATGGGGTCTCGATGAATCCGTAGCTGTTGATCCGACCGTACGTCGCGAGCGAGCCGATCAGGCCGATGTTCGGCCCTTCCGGCGTCTCGATCGGGCAGATCCGACCGTAGTGGCTGTGGTGGACGTCGCGGACGTCGAACCCTGCGCGCTCGCGGGAAAGGCCGCCCGGCCCCAGGGCGGACAGGCGCCGCTTGGACGTGAGCTCCGCGAGCGGGTTCGTCTGATCCATGAACTGGGAGAGCTGGCTGCCGCCGAAGAACTCCTTCATCGCCGCGACGACCGGGCGAATGTTGATGAGGGCGTTCGGGGTCGCCTTGTCGATCTCCTGGATCGTCATCCGCTCCCGGACGACGCGCTCCATCCGCAGCAGGCCGATCCGGAACGCGTTCTGGATCAGCTCGCCGTTGGCGCGGATGCGCCGGTTGCCCAGGTGGTCGATGTCGTCCTTGGGGTGAAGGCCGCGGTTGCACTCGATCAGGTGGCCGACGATCGCGGCGATGTCCTCGCGGGTGATCGTCCGCTGCTCGCGCGGGACTTCGATGCCCATTCGCTCGCCGACGGCCTGAAGCTTCTTGCCGAATTTGTACCGGCCGACCCGCCCGAGGTCGTAGCGGCGGAAGTTGAAGAACAGGCCCTCCACCAGCTGGCGGGCATTGTCGCCCGTGGGCGGATCACCCGGGCGGAGCTTCTTGTAGACCTCGATGAGCGCCTCGCCGGGCGTCCGGGTGACGTCCTTGTCGAGGGTGTTCGCGACGAAGGCGTGCTCGGGATCGATGTCGATCGCCCCGAACAGGGCCGCGATCTCCTCGTTCGTCTCGTAGCCGACGGCGCGGAGCAAGGTGGTCGCAGCGATCTTGCGCTTGCGATCCACCTTGACCCACAGCTGATCCTTGTTGTTCGTCTCGAATTCGAGCCAGGCGCCGCGGTTCGGGATGACCTTGGCGCTGAACAGCATCCGGCCGGACGCCGGATCCTCCAGCTCGTTGTAATAGACGCCGGGGGAGCGGACGAGCTGGCTGACCACGACGCGCTCCGCCCCGTTGATCACGAACGTGCCGAGATGCGTCATCCATGGGTAGTCGCCCATGTAGACGCGCTGGCGCTGAATCTCGCCCGTCTCCTTGATCAGGAGCTCCACGTTGACGTAGAGCGGCCGGCTGAATGTGAGGTCCTTGGTCCGGCATTCCTCTTCGGAGTACTTGGGATCCCCGAACTCGTAGTCCAGGAACTGGAGCTCCATCACCTTGGCGGTGAAATCCTTGATCGGACTGATCTCGTCGAACAGTTCCCGCAGGCCCTTCTCGACGAACCACTGGAACGACTCCAGCTGGAGCTCGATCAGGTTGGGGACGGGAAGGACCTCGGGGATCCGAGCAAAGCGCTTGCGCGCGGCGGCCGGGTTCGAGAGGGTCGCCGATTCAGCGGAAGACAGCATAAACGACGGCTCCTTGACGGAGGGCGTGGAGAGATGGGAAGGCCGCGCTCACAGAACGGCTAAGGATACCGCGATTCCTTGCGTTGTCAACTTGCCCCAAGGTTGTCGAGCCGCGGCCCAGTCGGCAATCCGAGCCGGCCGCGGCGTCCCGGGCGGTGGCGACGCTACTTGATCTCGACCTTGGCGCCGACGTCTTCGAGGGCCGCCTTGATCTTGTCGGCCTCGGCGCGAGCGACGCCCTCCTTGACGGCCTTCGGGGTCGCGTCGACAAGATCCTTGGCCTCCTTGAGGCCCAGGCCGGTGAGCTCGCGAACGACCTTGATGACCGGGATCTTGTTCGGCCCGATCTCCGTGATCGTTGCCGTGAACTCGGTCTGCTCCTCGACGACCGGCGCGGCCTCGGCGGCGGCGCCGGCTGGGGCGGCGGCCATCGCGACGGGGGCCGCCGCGGTGACGCCAAAGCGGTCCTCGAACTTCTTCTTGAACTCGGACAGCTCGAGGACGGTCATCGACTCGAAGGCCTCGAGCAGCTTGTCAGTGGTAAGAGTAGCCATTGGAATGCGGTTCTCCTGAGGTCGTGATGAGGATCGGAAGTCTCGGGGTCGTGACGATCAGGCCGCGGCTCGCTTGTCGGCCAACGCGGCCACGAGGCCGGCCACGTCGCGCAGCTGCCCGTCGAACAGCCCGCCGGTGGTGGCCAGCGGAGCCGCGATGGCGCCGCCAATAAGGGCGAGGAGCACGTCCCGCGGGGGAAGTGCCGCAAGCCTGATCACGCCGA
>JBKJVO010000092.1:0-5656 GCA_046717305.1 Candidatus Limnocylindrales bacterium | reverse complement strand
TCCCGATCCGGAGCGACCCGGCGTGGGGGAGGTGCAGCTCCGTCTTCGGCATCCGCCCCAGGCGGGGGACGATCCCATCGGGGAGCGGCCCGCCGATGCCCGGGGCATAGGCGCCACGAACGTCCTCGCGGGTTTCGCGGCGGGGGTTGGGTATCGGGTGGGCCATGGGCGGATGCTACGACCGCGGGGCGGCCTCCGCCGCGGTACGCTCCCGGAGTGATCGCCATGGTTCGCCGGACGCTGTTCGCCATCGTTCGCCGGACGCTGTTCGCCGTCGCCTGGCTGTTCGTCATTGTCCTCATCGCCCTCGGTGGCGCCGGCATCGTCGCGCAGTGGTCCCATCCGCCGGGCACGCCGGCTCGCGCCGAGCTCACGTGGAGCGGCGACCGCTCGGTCGCGCCGTCGCTCGTCACCGCCCACGCGGACCTGACGACGATCGCCGGGCAGGTGGACCGGCTGTCCGTGCTCGGCCGCGGTGCGCTCGCCGCGTTGAGCGCCGAAGACCAGGCGCCGTTCCTCGCGGCGCTCACGGAGGGCGGCGACACGGCCCGGAGCATCGAGTCCGCATCGGCTGCGCTCCGAGCGGACCTTCTCGGATTGCCGGGCGACGCTCCGGCCGACGCGATCAGCTTCGGCGGCGACGTCACGGCGCGCCGCGCGGCGATGCTCACGGCCCTTGCGTCCACGGAAGGACTGGCGCGGTCGTGGGCGCGGCTCACGGCGGGCAGCCTGAGGGCGTCCGACCTGATCTCGCTCCTCACGAACCACGACCTGACGGTTGCCGCCGCCGCGGCCGAGGGTCGGGCGTCGACCTACGAAACGGCACTCGTGACGCTGGCCCGGGCGACGGGCATGCTGGACGCCGCGACGGTCCTCCGCGACCAGCTCGCCAACACCTCGGACGTCTCCACGCTTGATGCGTGGCTCAGCCGAAGTCGCCGCTACGACGCGGCGCTCGTCGCGCTCTACACCGCGCTCCGTGATTCCGGCGGACTCGTCAACGATGCGGTCCGGGACGCCTATCGCGAGGAGAGCGCGGCACGGGCGGTCCTCCCGCCGGACACCCGCGCCCTCGTGGTGATTGTCTCGGACATCGGGCGCGGCGGGCTCAACCAGGCGGTCATCGCGATCGAGCAGGCCCGCGGTCGACTCAACCTCGCCCTGGAAGCGCTGGTGCCCATCGACGACGCCGGCTCCTGACGTACACTCCGGGTCCAGAACCCGGGCCCGTCGGATCGAGCGCTCGACCGGGCCCTTCCCCGGAGGACCAGCAGCCGTGCGCGTGCGTGTCACGACCGATCAGCCCTGGGACGTCGCGGCCGACGTCCTCGTCATCCCGATCGTCGGCGATCCCGCCTTCGACGGCGCCCTCGGTGAGCTGGATCGCCGGGCCAGAGGTGAACTCCGGGCCCTCGAGGCCTTCGGCGAGCTGCGGTCGAAGCAGTGGACGAGCTCGGTGGCCTCCGCCGGCGAGGTTCGTGCCGGCCGACTCCTGACCATCAGCGTCGGGGAAGCGGCCGCGCTCAATCGCGAGGTCGTCGTCCACACCGGCGCCGCGGCGCTCCATCGCCTTGCCGGGCGACACGTCCGCTCCGTGGCGATCTGGCTCGAACCGCTCGCCGCGGCCCTGGACGGTGGCGCCGAGGCGGCCTCCGGGCTCGTCGCGCGCGGCGTCGTCGAGGGCACCTTCGATCCGAAGGCGCTCTATCTCGACGCGTTCCCCACGGCCCCGCCGACCCTCGACGAGCTCATCCTCGTGGCCCCCGGCGCGGATGCCGCGGCCTGCCTGCGCGCGGCCGAGCGGGGCGTGATCATGGGCGAAGGCGCGAATACAGCCCGAAGCCTCGCCAACCGGGCCGCGAACGACGTCAGCCCGGAGGTCCTCGCCGAAGAGGCCTGGGCCATCGCTGAGAAGCACGGCCTGTGGATCGACGTCATCGGCCCGGAGCGCGCCACCGAGCTCGGGATGGGCATGTTCATGGCGGTCGGGCGGGGGAGCGACAACCCGCCGCGCATGATCGTCATGCGCTCGGGTGCGGCAGGCGAACTCGATGCGGCCGGCCGCCACCTCGCGATCATCGGCAAGGGCGTCTGCTTCGACTCCGGCGGCATCAGCATCAAGCCGGCCGACCGCATGGAAGAGATGAAGCTGGACAAGACCGGTGCCTGCACGGTGATCGCAGCCATCGCCACCCTCGCCCGCCTGGCTCCCGGCACGCCGCTCCTTGTGGTTGCCCCGGCGGTCGAGAACATGCCCGGCCCGCATTCCACGCGTCCGGGCGCCGTCGTCCGGGCGCTGAACGGCAAGTGGGTGGACATCACGAACACGGATGCCGAGGGCCGGCTGATCCTCGGCGACGCAATGACCTATGCGGAGCGCCTCGGCGCGACGCACCTCGTGGACGTCGCGACCCTCACCGGCGCGGTCTCGCGGGCCCTCGGCGACCTCGTGACCGGCGCCTTCGGCACGGACCAGGCGTGGACGGACGAGGTCCTCGCCGCCGGCGCGCGCGCGGGAGAGCGTTACTGGCAGCTCCCGCTCGTGGACGAGTACTGGACCGACATGGAGTCCTGGTACGGCGACATGATCAACAGCGGCAGCTCGGAGGGCGGGCTGGTGAAGAGCGGGCTGTTCCTGCGCGAGTTCGCGACGAAACCGTGGGTCCATCTGGACATCGCAGGAACCGGGTACTTCCAGAAGACCAAGCCGTGGGCGCCGCGCGGGGCGAGCGGCGTCTCGCACGCGACGCTCGTCGAGCTCGCGCTGGCAGGGGCCACGCCGGCTTGACGGCCTGACGGCCGGACGGCCTGACGGCCGGACGTTCCGGGCCGGCCAGACGGGCGACCGGACCGAAGGGGACCACGCCATGGATGTCGTCATCGCGGCCGGCGCAGCAGGCCTCGCCTGGGGTCTCATCGCGGACCGGATCGCCGCGCGCTGGCCGGCCCACGAGGACGGGAGCGTTCGCCCGACGGACTGGCGAACGCCGGTCGTGGCGCTCGCGGGCGGACTCGGGTGTGCCCTCCTCGTGGACCGTTTCCGCTCCGATCCCGAGACGCTCGCGTATCTTGGGCTGTACGTTCTGGCGCTCGTCCTCCTCTTCGCGACCGACCTGGATCAGCGGCTCCTTCCGGACGTCATCACCTTCCCGCTCGTGGGCTACGGGCTCGTCGGGTTCGTCGCGGGAGTCGGGCCATTCGTTCGCACGCCCGGCGACCTGCTGTGGGCCGCTGCCGCCGGCATCGCGCTACCCTTGAGCCTCTTCGCGATCTCGATCCCGTTCGGAGCCGGGGCGATCGGGATCGGGGACCTCAAGCTCCTCTTCGGCGCGGGCCTGGTCGTGGGTGCCGCGCGCCTGGTGGCCACGGTGGCGATCGGAGCGATCGCGGCGGCCGTCGGGATCGTGATCCTCATCGCGCTCCGTCGGATCACCCTGAAGAGCTACGTGCCGTATGGGCCGTTCCTGATCATTGGCGCCATGTGGGCCATCCTCTCCCCGCGGCTGGGATGACCATCCTGCCGGGTTGCCGCTGGACAGCGTGGGGTATCATCCCGGTCTAGCCGGAAGTCGTTCCAACGTGGTGCCCAACGTGGAGCGGCGGTCTCACCCGGCGAGCGAAACCGAACGCGCCAACGCACGTCACGGAGATCGTTCGCACGATGACGACGCCACTCGATGCGCTGCACCACGCCTGACCACCGGGGCTGGTCGCGGCCGCGCCGACGCGCAGGCCGCGGGTTCCTCCTCTTCCTCCTGCTGACCTCCGTCCTCGGCGGCCTGTTCGTCGCGGCTCCGCCGATGCCGGCCCGGGCGGACGACCTCGCCGATGCGATCGCGCGACAGGAGGCCCTCGAAGCCCAGGTCGCGAAGCAGAAGGCGCAGGTCGCCTCCCTCGCCAGGAGCCAGGCGGCCCTGAGCGTGAAGCTCGCCGCGACGAAGTCGTCGCTCCAGGCGATCAACGCCGATCTGACGTCCGTTCGGACGCAGGTCGTCCAGATGACGGTCGACGTCGCGATCGCCCAGGGGCAGGTGGACGAGCTCGATGCCCTCGTGGCCAAGCTCGACCTCCAGCTTCAGGACCTCGAGGCCCGTGAGGCCACCAAACTCGTCGAGCTGACCGAACGAAAGGCCGTCCTGGCCGAGCGAATCCGACTCGCGTACGACACGGACCGGACGACCCTCCTCGAGACGATGCTGTCGAGCGACACGTTCACCGACGTCCTCTCGGAGGTCTCCTATCACCTCGACCTCGCGGAACAGGACAAGCTCCTCGCCGAACAGGTGGTGGCCGACCAGAAGGTCCTGACGGTCCTCCACGCCACGACTGAGTCGATCCGCGCCCAGACCGAGTCGATGCGATCGGCCGCGGATGCACGGCGCGTGGAGCTCGACGCGCAGTTGGGGGAGCTCGCGGCGTCCCGCGACCGGCTCGCAAAGCTGGAGGCGGAAACCAGGCGGCTGCTCAAGCAGCAGCAGGCCGCGTTCGCCCAGATGGCGAAGGACAAGGCCGCGCTCGCGAAGCAGATCGCGGCCAGCGAGAAGGCCGAGCAGGAGCTCCAGAAGGAGATCGATCGGCTTGTTCGAGAGCAGTCACGGGGCGGCGCCATCCCGTCGGAGTACAACGGCACGCTGGCCTGGCCGATGGCCGGCACGATCACCCAGGAATACGGCTGCACGGGCTTCGGCTGGGAGCCACCGAAGGGCTCGTGTGCCCATTTCCACAAGGGCATTGACATCGCCGCGGCGCTCTACACGCCGATCCGGGCGGCGGGTCCCGGGATCGTCGTCTTCGCCGGACCGAACCCCTACGACCCGAAGCCGAAGGCGTGGATCGTGATCGTGGCGCACGCCGAGAACCTCGTGACCTGGTACGCCCATGTCGACAACTCGAGCTACCCGATCCCGGTCCGGGCGGGCGATCACGTCGTCACGGGACAGGTCATCGCATACGAGGGCATGACCGGCCGGACCACCGGCCCGCACCTCCACTGGATGGTCGAGTTCAACGGAGACTTTGTGAACCCGCGTCTGTTCCTCTAGGATCGACGGGCGGACCCCCGCGGGACCTCAGGAGGATCGCAGTGAAGCGGACGATGGCGATGGTGCTGGCCGGCGGCGAGGGCGAGCGGCTGTCGATCCTCTCGTCCGTGCGCGCGAAGCCCGCGGTACCGTTCGGCGGCAAGTACCGGATCATCGATTTCACGTTGTCCAACTGCGTCAACTCGGACATCAACGACGTCGTCGTCCTGACGCAGTACAACCCCCGCTCGCTGAACGACCACATCGGCCTTGGTCGCCCATGGGACCTCGACCGGGCGAAGGGCGGCGTGAAGCTCCTCCAGCCGTACATCGCGCGCGGACGCGTGGCGGAGTGGTACCGCGGGACGGCCGACGCGGTGCTTCGGAACCGGAGCATCCTGGAGCACTCGGACGCGGACACGATCCTCGTCCTCGCCGGCGACCACATCTACAAGATGGATTATCAGCCGTTCATCGCGGCGCACCGCCGGAAGCGTGCCGACGTCACGATCGCCGTCCGCCGCGTCCCGCTCGCGGAGGCGTCGAGGATGGGCATTCTCGCGCTGGACGATGGCGACCGGATCGTCGAGTGGCAGGAAAAGCCCAGACAGCCCAAGAGCGACCTTGCGTCGATG
>JBKJVO010000091.1:0-8790 GCA_046717305.1 Candidatus Limnocylindrales bacterium | reverse complement strand
CGGATCGAGCTCGCGTTCCTGTCCTCGCCGGTGGAGCTGCGGCCCTGCCACAACGACCTGCTCAACGGGAACTTCATCGACGACGGCGAGCGGATCCGGATCGTGGATTGGGAGTACGCCGGCCTGGGCGACCCGTTCTTCGACCTCGGGAACTTCTCGGTGAATCACGGCCTGACGCCGGAGGAGGACGCGGTGCTGCTCGAGGCATACGAAGGCGGAGTGCGGCCGTCGCGCGCCGCGCGCCTGCTCCTGATGCGGATCGCCTCGGATTTTCGCGAGGCGATGTGGGGCGTCCTCCAGCAGGGGATCAGCACCCTCGATGTTGACTTCGTGGCGTACGCGGCCGAGCATTTCGACCGTCTGCTGGCAAATGCCTCGACGCCCGCCTTCGAACGCGCCCTGCGCGACGCGGCAGAGGGGTAGGCCGGCAGAAGTGGCCCGAGAAGGCCTCGAGGAGCAGCCCGTGAGCGTCCAAACGCCCGGCGATCGGCGACCCGATCGCGCGACCCTGCTGGCCTTCGTCGGCGTCGTCCTCTTCGGTGGACTCAACGGACTGGGAGTCCGCCAGACGGTCCAGGAACTCGCGCCGTTCTGGGGTGCGGCGGTGCGCTTCCTCGTCGCCGGTTTGATCTTCCTCGTGATCGTCCTCGTGTCGCGTCGACCCCTGCCGCGCGGGCGGAGTCTCGCAGGTGGCGTCCTGTATGGCGCGATCGGCTTCGCGGCCAGCTACGGCTTCGTGTACCAGGGGCTCCGTGAACTCTCCGCGGGCACGACGCAGGTGCTCATCGCGCTCACCCCGCTCCTCACGTTCGGGCTGGCGATCGCCCACCGTCAGGAGCGCTTTCACATCCAGGGGCTGGCCGGAGCGCTCATTGCCCTGGCCGGCGTCACGATCGTGGTCGTGGATCAGCTGAGTATTGACATCCCACCCGGCGCGCTCGTCCTCGTCATCCTGGGCGCGGTCTGCATCGCGGAGACCGGCGTGATCGTCAAGTGGATTCCGCGGAGCGATCCGTTCGCGACGAACGCCGTGGCGATGCTCACCGGGGCGACGCTGCTCCTGGGCCTGTCCGTTGTGTCGAGCGAAGTACGGGTCCTGCCGGCCGAGCCCGCGACCTGGATCGCGATCGGGTACCTCGTGGTCTTTGGCTCGGTCGTGATGTTCGCGCTCTACCTCTTCGCGCTCCAGCGCTGGACGGCGTCCGCCGTCTCGTACACGACGCTCCTCCTGCCGCTCGTAACGTTGTCAGCGGGAGCGGCCATCGCCGACGAGCGCGTCTCGCCGCTCCTGCTGGTCGGTGGCGCGATCGTCCTCGTCGGGGTCTATGTGGGAGCGTTCCTGAAGTCGCGACCGGCTCGATCGTCGGCGTCGTCGCTGCCGGAGTGCCTGCCGGTGGATGCGGAGGCGGCTGACGGTGCGTCGGCGCCCGCGCGCGGGGCCGCGTCAGGTTAGAAGGGCGCGACGCGCGACAGGGGCGCGGGGCGCAGCGCTCAGCGGATCTCGTCCACGTCGGTCCACCACTGGCGCCGGTCGCCGACGCGATCTCGCATTCGCCACGCGAACGTCTTGGGCACCAGGTCGATGGCGCCCTTCAACGTGGTGACGGCACGGGCGACGCGCAGGCGATGTGACTCGTCCAGCTGCGGGTAGGTGGCAGCGAGGGAGGCCACCTTCTCGAGGTTCATCGTCAGCGTGCGCCAGAGTCCCCAATCCTCGGCGGCCAGGCCCGCGATCCGGGCCAGGTCGATCGTGTCGGCGTCGCCCTCCGCGAGTGGGTGGTCCAGGAGGAGCAGGATCGCATCAACGACATCCTTCTCGTTGAGTTTGACGATCTGCAGCTTGGACAACAGCAGTTCAGCGAGCGGGATCGTGGGCGAATCCACTTCGAGCCGCCCGGCGAGCGGGATGACATGACAGAACTCGAGCCGGTCGTAGAACACGTCGATGTGGAACTCGGCCACAGGGTGATCGAAGATCGCCCGACTACCTTCCGAAAAGATGAAGATCTGGCGATCTTCGACGTACCCGAGGCCGACGATCACGGCGGCGATCTCACGGGCATCGCGCTTGTAGGCCACGAAGTCGATGTCCGCATACGTGCGCTTGAAACTCGGAAGGAGGACGCTGGCATCGGGACAATGGAGAGCGACGGCGATCGACCCGAGGACACGGATCACCCGCCCCTTCCCGGCTACCGCCTCGACGACACGATCGACCTCGCGTTCCAGCGCAGCCCGATCCATCACGACGGCGTTCTGGTCACGCGGCATGGACGCTTCGACTCCGCTCCGGAAGGGGATGCGCGGATTGTAGGCGCGCGTCGACCTTCCGATGGGCCCCGCGAGCCGCTACCGTACGGCGGAACCCTTGGTGCCACTTGTTGGCCGGCCCGGGTTCGAGGAGGGCACCCGGATCGTGGATCAGGCCAGGGTCGTCGTGATCGGCGGTGGGATCACCGGCTGCAGCGTCGCCTACCACCTCGCCGAAGCGGGTTGGACCGACGTTCTCCTCGTCGAGAAGGCGCAGCTGACGTCGGGATCCACCTGTCAGGCCGCCGGGCTCGTGACGATGTTCAATCCCTCCAACACGATGATGCGGTTTCGCCGTTACAGCGTGGAGCTGTACGAGCGGCTCGGCGTGTTCGAGCGGGTCGGGAGCGTGCGGCTGGCGTCGTCACCAGAGCAGCTCCGGGAGCTCGAACGAACGGCAAGCCGAGCCCGAGGGATCGGCCTGGACGCAGGAGTCATCTCCGCGGATGCCGCGCGGACCCTGATGCCCGCGATTTCGCCCGATTCGCTGTACGGCGGCGTCCACATTCCGGGTGATGGATACCTGGACCCGCACACCGCGACGCACGCGGTGGCGGACGCGGCCCGTGCGCACGGCGTGCGGTTCCTCCTCAACACCCGCGTCACCGGCTTCGAATTGTCGGCTGGTCGCGAGATCCGCCGTGTGCTGACCGATCGCGGACCCGTCGACACCGAGCTCGTCGTCAATGCGGCCGGAATGTGGGCACCGCAGATCGCGGCGATGGTCGGGGCGTTCGTCCCATCGACGCCAGTGGACCATCAGCACGTGGCGCTCAAGGCAGTTCCGGGCAATGAGCTGCCGCGCGACATGCCCTGCTTCCGTGATCCGGACAACCTCGTCTATGGGAAGAGCGAGCACGGCGGTATGGTCTTCGGCGGGTACGAGGCCGACCCGCGCGCCCGTTGGCTGGACGGTGTGCCCTGGGATCACGCCGCGACGTCCCTCCCGCCGGATTGGGATCGATTCGCACCCTTGATGGCCGGTGCCATCCGGCGTTTCCCGTTCCTCGCCGAGGCCGAGGCCATCCGTCTGGTCTGCCACCCGGACGCCATGACGCCCGACGCCAACCCGCTGCTCGGGCCGATGCCCGGCCTGCGCGGGTTCTGGATGGCGGCCGGCCTGTCGCTCAACGGATTCGGCGGTGGCGGCGGGATCGGTCGCGCGCTGGCCGGCTGGATCACCGCCGGCGACCCGGGAGTGGACATCGCGGGCTACCGGGCGTGGCGGTTCGCCGACACGTATCGTGATCCGTCATGGGTTGCCGGGTTGGCGCGAGAGACGTATTCGGACTACTACCGTCTCCGGTTTCCCTACGACGCGGATGAGGCCGGCCGGCCTCGCCGCCTCTCCGCGCTGCACGGCCGGCTCCAGGAAGCCGGGGCGGTCTTCGGTTCCAAGGCCGGCTGGGAACGCGCCGAACTGCACCAACCCGGGTCCCCCTGGCGTCGAGCGGGGCGGCTGCCCCGCGAACACGGCTGGGTGAAGCCCGACTGGTTCGATCGGGTCGGGGAGGAGCACCGCGCGGTCCGCGAGCGAGCCGGCATCATCGACCTTTCATCGTTCGGAAAGATCGAGGTTTCGGGTGCCTCGGCTCTTGCTGTCCTGCAGCGGGTCTGCGCCAACGACGTCGACCGCCCGGTTGGTTCGGCCGTGTACGGACAGTTCCTCGATGAACGGGGGGGGATGCTCGCGGACGTCACGATCACCCGGCTGGCCGCCGACCGGTTCCGCGTCCTGACCGGCGCCGGCTACCTCGCCGCCGATCTCGGATGGATCCGGGCCAATGTCCGCGACGATGAGGCAGTCAAGATCCGGGACGTTACTTCGGAACTGGCCGTCATCGGCCTTTGGGGCCCCCGCGCGCGCGACATCCTGATCGCTTCCGGCGCCGACGGCGTTTCCGACGCGGCGCTCCCCGTGCGTACCGCCCGCGAAGTCCGGATCGGCGGCAGCATCCCGGTGCTTGCCACGCGGATCAGCTACGCGGGCGAACTCGGCTGGGAGTTCACGGTCGCCCCCCAGGACGCCGTGCTGGTGTGGGATGCCCTCGGGCGGGCAGGCGAGTCGACCGGGGCCGGCCTCGAGCCCGTGGGTTACCGCGCGCTCGACTCGCTTCGTCTGGAGAAGGGGTTCCGCTACTACGGCGCGGAACTGACCACCCAGGATTCCCCGTTCGAGGCGGGCATGGCGCCGTTCATCCGGCTGGGCAAGGGCGAGTTCGTCGGATGCGCCGCGCTCGTGGCCCGGCGCGACGCCGGCCCCACCGGCCTGCAACGGCGTCTGCGGACGGTGACGATCGGCGGGGACTCGTGGTTGCCGATCTACGGCGGCGAGGCCGTCCGGATCGAGGGCGAAGTCGTCGGGCGGCTGCGGAGTGCCGCGTTCGGCTACACCGTCGGCGCGACTGTGGGAACGGCCTACCTGGCGGCATCGATCGCGGAGGGCGTCGTCATCGAGATCGACACCTTCGACCGGCGCGAGGCCGGAATCGTGGCTGCCGACGTCCTCCACGACCCAACGGGCGCCCGGATGCGCGGTTAGGATCGCTGACACGATGCGTCTCGTCGGAAAGGGTCAGCGCGGCACGAAGCTTTTCTATGCGACCGACGTCCACGGGTCGGAACGGACCTGGAAGAAGTTCCTGAACGCGGGCAAGTTCTACGGAGCCGACGTCTTGATCATGGGCGGCGACATCATGGGCAAGCTCGCCATCCCGATCATCCGCGAGGCCGGGCGTACGTACCGAGCCACCATCCACGGGCGCGTCGAGCGTGTCACGACGGACACCGAGGTGTCCGTCGTTCGGGCGCTGATCGGCGACCTCGGGTTTTACGACGTGGTGATGGACGAGGACGAATACCGGGCGACGCAGGCCGATCCGGCCGCCGTCGAACGGCTCTTCGTCGGGCTGGCGACCGAGCGGGTCGCCCGCTGGATCGACCTCGCCGAGACGCGCCTCGCAGGCACCGGGGTCAAGGTCTACGCGACCGGCGGCAACGACGACCTGACCGAGGTCGTGGCGACGATGGACCGGACAGACACGCGGTCCTTCGTGGCCTGCGAGGACCGGGCGGTCCCGCTCGATGATGACCACGTCATGATCAGCATGCCATATGTGAATCCGACGCCGTGGAAGACGCCACGCGAGGCCGAAGAGCCCGATCTGGCCGTGCGGATCGCGAAGCTCGCCACCCAGTTCGACGATCACGCCAAGGTCATCTTCAACTTCCACGCTCCGCCGATCAATTCGACCCTTGACACCTGCCCGATGCTCGATGGGACGACGGACCCGCCGAGCCAGGTGGTGAAGGGAGGGCAACCTGTCCTGTACGGCGCAGGGAGCAGTGCGATTCGCGAATCAATCGAGCGCCATCAACCGATGCTCGGGCTGCATGGTCACATCCACGAGTCGCAGGCCGCCGCGAAGATCGGGCGGACGGTCTGTGTCAATCCCGGGAGCGAGTACGGAGAGGGCATCCTTCGGGGATGCCTGATGACGATCGCCGACGGCAAGGTCGCCAGCTATCAGATGACCGCAGGTTGAGACACGTTCCCGAGTCGGTGCCCAAGCCGGCTCATGCGGCGAACGGAGGAGGTGTCATCGGAGGTTGAGGTCGAGGTGAGGGGCGATCCCCAATACGGATCGCCGGTCCAACTCCCCACATATCGAGGTGATGGAATGGCGGCTGTGACCGCGATGCCCGAGGTCTTCGTTCGGAAGTCCTCCGGCCTTGTCCGCGTAATGTCCTCGCGATCGGCGTTCGTCTACAACGTCCTGACGATGGGCCTGATCTTTCCCTGGACGTACCTCTGGGCGCCCGGCGCCCTGCCCGGTGGCCAGCTGGTCTGGGGGATTCTCCTGGCCATGGTCCTGGAGATCCCGATTGCCCTTGCGTATGTCTGGCTGTCCACCGCGCTGCCGCGGTCCGGCGGCGACTACGTCTTCCAGAGCCGTGTGCTCGGCGGCGGGATCGGCTTCACGCTGGTCTTCTCCGGGTTCGTGATCTGGATCCTGCAGTGGGTCGCGCTGTCGGGCTGGCTCCTGTCCTCGCTCGGTTTTGCGCCGCTCTTCCTCGGGTTGGGAGCCGCGACCGGGAGTACTGCGCTCGTTGAGCTCGCGTCGTGGTTCACGACCGGCGAGGGCATCGTCATCACGAGCATCGGCAACGCGCTCGTGGCGATGCTGATCCTGACTTCCGGGTTCAAGAACTACGTTCGCCTGCAGAAGGTGATGTGGATCGCGATCCTGCTTTCGTTCGGCACGATGCTGGTCGTCCTCGCATCGGCCGTTACGGCCGATGTGCCCGGCAAGCTCGACGCCTTCTCGGCGGCGATCGGCGGCTCGGCGACGTTCACGGCTGATTCCATCGCGGCCGCACAAGCAGGCGGCGTGGATCTCAGTCCGCCGTTCAGCTTGCTCGCCACCCTGCTCATCGCGCCGATCGCCTGGACGTCCCTGCAGTGGGCGACCTACTCGGCGCAGCAGAACGGCGAGATCAAGTCGGCCGGCTCCTTCAAGGACCAGATCTTCATCATCGTGGGCTCGCTCGTGCTGACGGGCCTGCTCCTCGCCGTTCTGGCGTTCGTCCTCGAGCGCGCTATCGGAACCGGATTCCTCCAGGTAGCCGGTGCCGGCTACTGGGCCACGGCCGACGTCTCGCTCGCCGGATCCTACCTGTGGCCGAACATCATCGCCACGGCGATCGCCAACAACCCGATCGTGACCATCATCATCGCGCTCGGGTTCATCCTGAATGCACATCAGATCGTCCATAACTGCTACATCGGCATGACCCGGGTCATGGTGGCGATGTCGCTCGACCGGATGCTGCCGGAGATGGTCAGCCGTGTATCGGATCGATTCCACACGCCGGTCAACGCGCATCTCATCTACTTCCTGGCGAGCCTGCCGGTCATCTACCTGTATAGCAACTACGCGGTTGACGACGGCGCCGGGGGCACGACTACGTGGTATTCGATCACTCTGGGCGTCACGTTTGCCTGCGGCTACGTCTTCGTGGGCACCGCGATCGCCGGCGCACTCTTGCCGTTCCGGGCGAAGGCACTCTACGAGGCCTCCCCCGGCTCGAAGTACAAGTTCATGGGCATCCCGCTCGTGACAATCGTCGGCACGCTTGGGGCCGCGGCGGGCGCCGTCTTCATCTATCTGTTCCTGACCGAGGCCAAGCTCGGCCTGACCAGCGATCTGGCCTACCAGGTGGTCGCCTTCGTCCTGCTCTTCTCGCTCGGCTGGTATCTCGTGACGTATTTCGTGCGTCGGTCCAGCGGCATCAACGTCGACTATGCTTTCAAGGAGATCCCGCCGGAGTGATCTGTCGGTAACGCTGCATTGAGTGAACGGCCCGGCCTTCGCCCGGGCCGTTCGAGTCAGCCCGCCGCGGTCTCGGCCAGCCAGCCCTCGAAATCGGGTCCGTCGATCATCGCCTGGGCACGCGTCCAGCGATCCACTGCCCAGCCCCAGAAGTCGTAGTCGATCTGCGAGATTCGAGCCTGGATGGCAGCCCACAGCGTCCAGCCGACGTCCGACATGATCATCTGGAGGCGGCATCGGGCGAGGAGCGCGGGCGTCGCAACACCGAAGTACGCGGCCACGAGCTCGCGAAGGCGAGCGTCGTCGAGCTCGAGCTCCTGGGCCGTGTTGCCGAGCTCGAACGTCGGATCATTGTTGCCGCTGTACTCGTAATCCACGATCCACAGGCGCTGGCCGTCGTCCAGGTAGTTCTCGGCCAGCAGATCGTTGTGGCAGGGGACCGTCGGGAGCGGGTGCGCCCGGAGCGCGGCGTCGATCCGCGGGACCGCGCCGAGATGCTCGCGGTACCCGTCCGGTACCGGAATGCCGCGCTCGTCGATGACGCCGAGGTACCGGCCCGTGAGGGCGACCATGTCGAAGTCGTCGCGGAACCGGGGGCCGGCGTGGAGGCGATGAAGCGCCTCGGCGATCCGCGACGGTTCGCCCGCGGCCTGGAACGCGGCGTTCGACATCGTCCGGGCGTCGAACCACTCCAGGACGATCACGTCCCATCCCGGGAGGTGGTGAAGCACCCGGGCGCCCACGCCGGCCTCGGCCGCGGCGCGGGTGTTGTGCACCTCGTTCCCGCGGTCGACGGCCAGGAGATCCGTGCCGGTGCTGGGAATCCGAAGGAAGTGGGGGACCCCATCCACCTCGACGCGGAAGTTCCGGTTCGTGAGCCCGGCGGCGATCGGCGCCGAGATGACGTGGTGTCCCTCCCAGGCAGGGATCGCGGCGATGACCTCCTCGATCGATGGCTCCACGCGCGATCCCTCCGACGGCGACGTCGCGGGGAGGGTACCCGAGCGGCGCGACGACGGCTCCGCGCATCGACGGCTCCGCGCACCGAGCGCGGCGTGACACTCCGAGACACAGGTTTCGCACGAACCAGCACGCAGCCACTGCTCAGCCCGCACGAATCCGTCGGACCGGAGGCAGGGTCGTGCTC
>JBKJVO010000090.1:0-3876 GCA_046717305.1 Candidatus Limnocylindrales bacterium | reverse complement strand
TCCGTGGGACGCGCGTCTATCAGAGTGCGATCTACCTGCCGGTCGTGTTGTCCCTGGCGATCGTCGGCATGATCTGGCAGCTGATCTACTCGCCTGACGACGGATTCATCAACAACCTGCTCGGTACGGCAGGGACGGCGCAGGCGACGGACTGGTTCGGAAACCGGAACATCAACCTCTGGGCGATCCTCGTCGCCGCCAGCTGGCGTCACGTCGGCTACATCATGATCCTCTACCTGGCCGGCCTGAAGTCCGTGGACCCGAGCCTGCGGGAGGCGGCGGCGATCGACGGCGCGAGCGAGCGGCAGACCTTCTTCAGGGTCGTCTTCCCCGTTCTGCGCCCGATCAACATCGTGGTGCTGGTAATCACGGTGATCGAGTCGCTCCGCGCATTCGACCTCGTCTTCATCACGAACCGCGGACTCAACGGCCTGGAACTCCTGTCCGTCCTCGTGACGAACAACATCCTCGGCGAGGCGAGCCGCGTCGGCTTCGGATCCGCCCTCGCAATGATCCTCCTCGTGGTCTCGGTCGGTCCGATCATCTTTTACCTGACCCGCTCGCTCCGGGAGGACGCGGCATGACGGCTCCGCCCAGCGCAGCTTCCGTGATCGCGACCCGGGCCGGCCTCAGGCGCGGCCTGAGCCCGCAGCGGATCCTGCTCCACGGCTTCCTGATCGCGACCAGCCTGGTCTGGCTGTTCCCGATCGGCTGGGCGGTGTACACCGCGTTGCGTCCGTACGGCGATACGGCCCGTCTGGGCTACGTGTCGATCGGCGGGAGCTACTCGTTCCAGAACTTCTTCGACGCCTGGAACCGGATGGACATGCCGAAGTTCTTCATGAACACGCTCATCGTCGTGGTCCCGGCGGTCGTGCTGACCCTCTTTCTTGCGTCCATGGTGGCATTCGCCGTCTCGCGCTACAGCTGGCGGTTCAACCTGGGGCTGCTGATGCTGTTCACGGCCGGCAACCTCCTTCCGCAGCAGGTCGTGATCACCCCGCTCTACCGGATGTTCCTCGCCCTGCCGCTGCCGTCGTTCCTGAGCGACAACGGGGTCTTCTACGACCAGTACGTCGGGATCACGATGATCCATGTCGCCTTCCAGCTGGGCTTCTGTACGTTCGTTCTCAGCAACTACATGAAGACCCTTCCGAAGGAGCTCAATGAGGCCGCCGTGGTTGATGGGGCGGGGGTCTTCCGGACCTTCTGGGACGTCATCCTGCCGCTCTGCCGGCCACCGCTGGCCGCCCTCGCCACGCTCCAGTTCACGTGGATCTACAACGACTTCTTCTGGGCCCTCGTGCTCATGTTCACGGGCGACAAGCGGCCGATCACCTCCGCCCTGAACGGCTTGAAGGGCCAGTTCTTCACGGACAACAACCTCCTCGCCGCCGGTTCGATCATCGTCGCGTTGCCGACACTCATCGTCTTCTTCGTCCTCCAGAAGCAGTTCATCCGCGGCCTGACCCTCGGCTCGACCAAGGGCTGAACCCAAGGGCGATGGGAACCACACCACCCTGGGCGGACCCGGGCGTCCTCGAACGCGGCCGGCTGCCCATGCATGCGGTCCCGCACAAGAATCGCGTCGAGCTCGACGGACGGTGGCGATTCCAGCTGCTCCACAACCCGGACGAGGCGCCCGGCGAGGCCTGGACGGAGGCGGACGTGCCCGGCTGCTGGACGATGCAGGACACGTGGGATCGTCCGATCTACACGAACGTCCAGATGCCGTTCTCCGGCCTGCCGCCTCGGCCACCGGCCGAAAACCCGACGGGGGTCTACGAACGGTCCTTCGTGATCCCCGACGGCTGGGCGGACCGGCGCGTCGTGCTCTCGATCGGGGCGGCTGAGAGCGTCGTCATCGTCGCGCTGAACGGCCATGACATCGGGCTCAGCAAGGACTCCCACCTTGCCGCCGAGTTCGACATCACGAACCACCTGCGTCCCGGCTCGAACGACCTGAGGCTCTCGGTCGTGAAGTGGTCCGATGCCACCTTCATCGAGGACCAGGACCAGTGGTGGCACGGCGGAGTCACGCGCTCGGTCACGCTCTACGCGACCGAGCCGACATACCTCGCCGATCTCGCGATCCACGCCGGGCTGGAGCCGGACGGCAGGACGGGCACGATCGACATCGAGGTCGCGATCGCGTGGGTCCATGGGATGCCGCAGGCCGGCTGGCGGGTTCGTGCCGAGCTCACCGGGTACCAGCTCGAAGCACCGCTCCGTCTGGATGCCGAGGTGCCCGCGGCACCGCCGCCTGCACGCCGATCCCACGCGGGCTGGTTCGCCGGACCCCCTCGTCGAGGCGAACTTGAGGTCATCGCCGAGGGGGCGGCCGGGATGCCGCTTGAACCGGTGGAGGCGATCGCGCGCCGGGAGACCCTCGACGCCATCCACCTCGTCGCGGGCGCGGTGCGACTGGGCTCCCGGGTGCCTGATGTCACCCCTTGGTCGTCGGAAGTCCCGGCCCGGTATCGCCTCGAGATCACCTTGAGCGACCCTGCGGGTCGCGTCGTCGAGAAGGTCGCCTCGTGGGTCGGGTTCCGGACCGTGCTGATCGCCGGAAACGAGCTCCTGATCAACGGCCGGGCCGTTCTCATTCGGGGCGTGAATCGTCACGACTTCGACCCCGCGACGGGGCGGGTCGTCCGGTACGAGGACATGCGAGAGGACCTGGTCGCCATGAAGCAGTTCGGCTTCAATACGGTCCGCACCTCGCACTACCCGAACGATCCCCGATTCCTGGACCTTGCCGACGAGCTCGGGATGTATGTCATCGACGAGGCGGACATCGAATCCCACGCGTTCTGGGGCTCGCTGTGCGACGACCCGAGGTACCTCGCGGCGTGGGTGGAGCGGGTGTCGCGGATGGTCCTCCGGGACCGCAACCACGCCTCGGTGATCGCGTGGTCCCTCGGCAACGAGTCGGGGTACGGCGCCAATCACGACGCAGCGGCAGCCTGGGTTCGACGCGTGGACTCGACGCGGCCGCTCCACTACGAGGGCGCCATCCGGTTCGACTGGACGGCCGGCGAGGCCGTCACGGACATCATCTGCCCGATGTACCCGTCGATTGCCGCTCTCGTGGCGCACGCGACCTCCGGGCGCCAGCGCGGGCCGCTCATCATGTGCGAGTACTCGCACGCGATGGGCAACAGCAACGGAACGCTGGCGGACTACTGGGATGCGATCGAGGCGACCCCGGGGCTGCAGGGCGGCTGCATCTGGGAGTGGCGCGACCACGGCCTGGACCAGCGGCTCCCGGACGGGAGCGTCCGGTCTGCGTACGGCGGTGACTTCGGCGATCAGCCGAACGACGGCAACTTCTGCATCGACGGGATCACGTTCCCGGACCGGAGTCCCAAGCCGGCCCTCTGGGAGCACCGGGCGATCGCCCTGCCGGTCCGTGTCCGGGCGACGCCGTCGGAGGTGCGGGCAGGCAGCGTGGAGCTCGAGAACCGGGCAGAATTCCGAAACCTGGACTGGCTGACTGCGACCTGGGAACTCATCGACGATCGCGGCGTTCGCGCGTCTGGGGCGCTTCCGATCCCGGCGTTGCCCCCCGGCGGGCGGGCGCGTATGGCCCTCGACGGATGGATTGCCCCACAGCCCGGTGCGGCGGAGCGCTGGCTGACGGTCGCCTTTCGGACGGCTGGCGTCGAACCCTGGGCTCCGGCGGGCTTTGTGGTCGGCGAGGTCCAGCTGGCGGTCAGTCGGCCCGCGGCGGAGCCGGCGTGGGCGACTACGGGACCTCCGGACCGGGCCATCGTCGGCGACGACGGTGCGCTGCTCCTGCCCGGCCTCGCGGACGGACCCCGCCTGTCCCTCTGGCGGGCCCCCACCGACAATGACCGGATCGTCGGCCTGAGT
>JBKJVO010000089.1:0-5611 GCA_046717305.1 Candidatus Limnocylindrales bacterium | reverse complement strand
CAGTTCGACATCACGGCCGTCGAGGCCGATGTCCTGAAGCCGCTCCCGGTCGCGGGAGCGTTCGACTCGGCTGCGCTGCACCTGGTTCTCCACTGCCTGCCCGGGCCGCTTGCGCGCAAGGCCGTGGCCGTCGCCAACGTGGCCGCCGTCCTCGCGCCGACCGGCGTGCTCTTCGGCGCCTCGGTCCTCGGGACCTCCGGACCCCATACGTGGCTGGCACGGAGGTTTCTCGATGCCTTCAACCGACAGGGCGGCTTCGATAACCTCGCGGACACCGAAGACGGGCTCCGCGAGATCCTGTCGGCTTCATTCGAACACGTGGAACTCGAGACCGTCGGCTCGATCGCGATCTTCACCGCTACGAATCCGCGCACGGGTGCGTCCGCCTGACCTGCCCATCGACCCGATTCGGGCGAATGTCGCCGACATCGCTTGGCGTGCCGCAATGTCACCTGAGAGGCGGAAGGCGGTCGAGGCTACGGGCAGACGGCATGAAGCCCGGTGGTCAGTCCCCGACAGCTCCGACGCCCCACCGCGGGTCAAGCGAGCACGAGGATGCCGGCGGCGCAACCCACTCCGTCCGGCTGACCCACTCCCCGCCGGTGAGGCCGCCCTCCGCCTCGGTGTCGCCGCCGCCGAGGACGACATGGTCTCCGTCGCCCACAGTGACGACGCTCCCGTCGAAGTTCCAGAAGGTAATTGCCCGCGACTCTGCGCTCCACGTCGTTCGGTCGGCAGGCCAGAACAGCAGTGTGACCTCGTCCCCTGACTCCAAGAACACGCATGCGCTGGTGATGCGCAGCGTGCCCTCGGCGCGCGCCGTGTCGGACCCGTTCTGGCGAGGAATGACCGCGAGTGGACCCCACCCAATCACGGGCGGGGTGGAAACGGGGCTGGGCGAGGGTGCCGACGCTGACGGCGGACCCGATCCTGTCGGTGGGCTCACCAGCGGGGGCTGCGAACAACTCACGAGGGTGATCAGCAGGACCGCGGCCGCCGCTCGTGGGTTCACGTGGCTCCTTCGGTTCAGACACTCCGGGGGCACGTCTGGCGCATTTCGCCCGGCGCGTGTTTCGTGATCGGTGGGCCGAATTGCCGATGGGCTGCTGAGCGAGTCATCCAGCCGATCGGCCCCACCGTACAGCTTGGCGACCTCGCTTGGCGTGCTGTCATCAGCGCCCCGTTCGCGCGGCCCGAACGCTAGCCTCGACGGCGGCGAATCTCGGCGGAGATTGCCGGCACGATCGCGTGCAGGTCGCCGATGACGGCATAGGCGGCGACGCCCATGATCGGCGACTCGGCGTCCGTGTTGATGGCGAGGATCCGCTTCGCGGACTTGCAGCCGACGATGTGCTGGATCGCGCCGCTGATGCCGCACGCGATGTAGAGATCGGGGGCGATGCGCAACCCGGTCTGGCCGACCTGCTCGGCGTGGGGGCGCCAGCCGTTGCTGGTCACCGCCCGGGATACGCCGACAGCGCCACCGAGGAGCCGGGCGAGTTCCTCCAGTTCGGAGAACGCGGCGGCGGAACCGACCCCGCGGCCGCCCCCGATCACGACCTTGGCGTCGCCCAGGGAGATCGACCCCGCGGCGGGCGCCTCCCGACCGGTCACGCGCACGACGAGGTCCGCCTCGGAGACCTGCGGTGCGAACGACGCCACGGCGGCGGCGGCCGATCCCGCTCGCTCGTCCACCGCGACCGCGTGC
Organism: Candidatus Limnocylindrales bacterium; assembly: GCA_046717305.1. GTDB lineage: Bacteria > Chloroflexota > Limnocylindria > Limnocylindrales > CSP1-4 > UBA5189. The sequence continues at coordinate 3,903 of JBKJVO010000089.1, read as the reverse complement.
GGCGCCATGCTGATGAGTCGGATGGGAGCGTCGAGTGTGGCGTCCTCAAGGAGGCTGCCGGCCCAGCGCTGCCGCGTGAGGCGCCAGGAGTCGCCCGGCGTCACCGACAGAACGTTCGCGGCGAGCGGCATCCCGAGCCGGGCCGCCGCATGCGCCAGCACCTCCGAACCGCGATCCGTCCCTGGGGCGAGGACGGCGGCGGCTCCGCGCGACATCGCCAGCTCGGCGAGCGCCGCGCCCCATGCCCCGGGTGCATACGCGCCGGCAACCCTGGCATCATCAACGACGTGCGTCGTCGCGACCCCGTGCGCGCCGAGGGAAGCGCCGAGCGAGGCCCCGAGCGTACCCGCCGCCGAGCCGTCAACACCCGTGAGCAGCGCCTCGACGGCCACACCTCCGAGCACGTCCGCAAGGCCCCGCGCGAACGCGAGCGTCTCGAGCGAGACGCGGTCCGCCTCACCGCCGGCCTGTTCCACGAAGACAAGGATCGGGCCGCTCATGACCGGAGGACCCCGATCCGCTCGAGCATGTCGACGACGGCCGGGGCCGCATCGGCGCCACGGCCGAGAATCTCGACCTGCGAGCCCTGTGACTCGGGCAGGCGGAGCACGACCTTGGTCGGGCCTCCCCCGGCGGCGGCGCCCACGGCGATCCGCTCGAGCTCCTTCTTCTTCGCGCGCAGGCGCCCCGGCACCGACGGATAGCGCGGGAGGTTGAGCCCCTCCTTCACGCCGACGACCGCGGGGAGCGGCAACTCGTAGGTCTCCCAGCCGCCGCCGGTCGCCTCGCGTCGGGCGGTGACGGCGCCATCGCCGACGGTGAGGCCCTTGAGCCCGGTGACCACCGGCCGCCCAAGCGCCACCGCCACGCGGATGCCGACCTGAAACCCGCCGCTGTCGGCGGATTCATTGCCGAACACGATGAGATCGAACGGGCCGTTGGCCGCTTCCTGTGCCCGGACGGCGTCCATGATCGCCGCTGCCGTGGACATCGGATCCCAGTCGGACCCGTCCGTCTCCAGCAGGATCGCCCGGTCGATGCCCTGGGCCATCGCGTCGCGGAGCTGCTCCTCGGCCGCGGTCGGACCCAGGGTCAGGACCGCGGAGGAACCACCCCCGGCCTCGATGATCCGGACGGCCTCCTCGACGCCGCACTCCTCATGCGGGCTGATGGTGAAGCCCAGGAATTTCGTGTCGATCTCCTGCCCGTCGGCGGTCAGGACGATCCGGCCCCCGGTCTGGGGGACGCGCTTGACGCAGACAAGGACGCGCATCGGTCGCCTAGGCCCGGATCCGCGCGTTGTCCGGGTCGTACAGCGGCGTGGCACCGGCCATCGCGACGGTCACCGGGTAGTGCTCGCCGAAATACTCGACCACGAGCTTCGTGCCGACCATCGCGTACTCCGGCGGCAGGTAGGTCATCAGAAGGTGCTTCCCGACGGATGGGCCCGAGCCGGCGCTCGTCACGTATGACCGCCGCCCCTTCGCGTCCACGATCGACCGCCCATCGGGCGTCAGGATCGGCTCGCGGCCGAGCATGTAGCGCTTCACGCCGCTCGATGACGTCGCATCGTCCACGGTCAGGGTGCACAGCATCGCGACCGGCGCCTCGGCGCGTTGCTTCTCGTAGGCCGCGCGGCCGACGAAATCGGCGTCCTTGAGGGTCGGTCGGGCCATACCGGCCTCGACGAGGTTGAAGTCGAGCTCGAGTTCCGCGCCGTGCGCCCGGTAGCCCTTCTCAAGCCGAGCCGTGACCGCGTACGTGCCGATCCCAACGGGCACCATCCCGTGCGGCCGGCCGGCGGCCCACAGCGCGTCCCAGACCCGGAGCCCCTGCTCGATCGGTACGTAGATCTCCCAACCGAGCTCGCCGACGTAGCTGATCCGCGAAGCGAGCGCCCGCACGCCGTCGATGTCGACCGACTTCGAGGTCAGGAACGGGAAGGCGGCGTGGCTGACGTCCGCGTCCGTGACCGAGGCCAGGATGTCCCGCGCCCGCGGGCCCCATAGCCCGAAGGTGGTGAAGCTGCTCGTTGCGTCGAAGAGTTGCGCGGACCCGTCGGCCGGCAGTGCGTCGGTGAAGATCTTCTTGTCGCGCATGCCCATGCCGCCGCCGGTGACGACCCGGAACCGGTCTTGGGCGAGCCGCATGATCGTCAGGTCGGCGAGGATCCCGCCGGCCTCGTTGAGCATCGGCGTGTAGACGGTCCGACCCGGCGCGACGTCCACCTTGTTGACGCATAGTCGCTCGAGGTAGGCGCAGGCGCCGGGGCCGGTGACGTCGAAGATCACGAACGCGGACAGGTCCACCAGCCCGGCCCGGTCACGCATGGCCAAATGCTCGGCGTTGACGATCGGCGACCACCAGCGGGATTCCCACTCGGCGGCGCGCGGCATGACCCGGTCGCCGTACTCGGCGAGCAGCGGCTCGTTGGCGCCGTACCAGAACGGGCGCTCCCAGCCGGCGGCCTCGAAGAAGACGGCGCCCAGCTCCTTGTGGCGCGAATAGGCCGGCGACACACGGATCGGCCGGTTGCTCTCCCACTGCTCCATCGGGTGGACGATGCCGTAGGTCTTGTTGAAGCCCTCGGCCGTCCTGGCCCGGATGTGCTGCTCCGTCTTGTGATGGTCGTAGAAGCGGGCGATGTCCGACCCGTGGGGATCGATCTCCGGCGTTCCGTGGGTCATCCACTCGGCGACCGTCCTGGCGATTCCGGGCGCCTCCTTGATCCAGATCGCGGCGACGGCCCACAGGTTCTTGACCTCGGGCGTTTCGCCGACGATCGGGTTGCCGTCCGGCGTCAGCGACAGCAGGCCGTTGATCGCGTGGCGGATGCCGACCTTCTCGTCACCGAGGACCTCCGGGACGAGCTCGAGCGCCTGCTCCATCTGGAGCTCGAAGTCCTCCTGGGTGAACGGCAGCTCGGTGGGGCTGAGCGCGGACTCCGCGATCGACGGGATGTCGTTCGCGTCCATGTGGATCGTCCGGTGGGCGTACGAGCCGACCTCCAGGTCTCCGCCGTGCTGGCGCTCGTACATGTTCGTATCCATGTCGCGCACGATCGGGTAGGTGATCTCACCGACGGTGTCGGCGAAGCGCGGCACCGGGCCGACGCTGATCATCTGGTGGATCGCCGGCGTCAGCGGGATGGATGCCCCGGCCATCTGCGCGATGCGCGGGCTCCAGACGCCGCAGGCGATGACGACGACCTCACAATCGATGTCGCCGTGGTCGGTCCGGACCCGGGTGACCTTCCCGTTCTCGGTGTCGATGCCGGTGACCTCGACGCCGGCCGCGATCGTCAGCGCGCCCATCTCCTGCGCGGCCTCGCGCATGAGCGTGCCCGCGCGCAGCGAGTCCACAACGCCGATGCCGGGCGTGGAGAACCCGCCGAGGATCACGGTCTCGTCGATGAACGGGACCATCGCCTTGACCTGCGCCGGTGTCACGAGCTCGGACTCGATCCCCCAGGCCTTCGACGACGCCATTCGGCGCTTCAGCTCCTCCATCCGTGCCGGCGTTCGGGCGACCTCGATGCCGCCGGACTGGGTAAAGACGCCGAGCTCCTTGTACTGGCGGACGCTGTCGAGCGTGAACGCCGTCATCTCCTTCGAGTGGTCGGTCAGGAAGATGAAGTTCGAGGCATGGCCGGTGGAGCCGCCGGGGTTCGGGAGGGTGCCCTTCTCGAGCAGGACGATGTCCCGCCAGCCCTGCTTCGCCAGGTGCAAGGCCATGCAGTTGCCCACGATCCCGGCGCCGATGACGACGACCCTTGCGCGCTCCGGCAGCGACCCCATGTGGCTTCCGTCCTCCGATGTCCCCGGGCGCGCCGGGGGTTCAATGCGGCCCGGCCGACGCGGCCGGGCGGTTGGTTCGATCAGTCGATCGAGGCGATCAGGCGAG
>JBKJVO010000088.1:0-3999 GCA_046717305.1 Candidatus Limnocylindrales bacterium | reverse complement strand
TGGGCGGTGTGCTGGGCCCCGTGGGCCAGTACCTGGTCCTGCGGCTCGGCGGACCGGGCGCGGTCGCGCTGCTCCTCGGGATGGTCGCCGCGTGGGTGGCCGTGCCGCTTCTCGCGGCGCGTCGGATCACGGCTCGCCGGGACGCCTGACGCGCTTCGCTGCCCTCGGCGCGGGGGCGGCGCTGGGCGGCAATCCGATCGGCGTCGCCGCGACCCGGGCCACTACACTCGGCCGATGGACCGCCGTTCCCGCCTCGTGCTGCTCGCCGTGCTCGGGGCCGGGGTCTTCCTCGCAGGCCTCGAGCTGATGGTGACCGCCGTGGCGCTCCCGTCGATCGTCGCGGACCTCGCGAGCTGGACGGAGCTCCGCGAGGCGTCCTGGATCATCAACGGGTACCTCCTCGCCTACGTCGTGACGATGCCGCTTGCCGGCCGGCTCGCCGACCAGTGGGGTGTGCGACGGCTGTTCCTCTTCGGCCTGGCCGTCTTCACGCTCGGGTCGCTGCTCGCCGGGCTGGCGCCGTCCCTCGAGGCGCTCATCGCGGCTCGGCTCGTCCAGGCGGTCGGCGGCGGGATCCTCGTGCCGGTGGGAACGGCCGCGGCATCGCACCTCTTCGACGACACGGACCGGCCGCGTGCGCTCGGTGTCATCGGGGCGCTGACGTTTCTCGGGATGGCCGCCGGGCCGTTCGTCGGAGCGTGGATCATCGGCGGGATCCATCCGGCGGCCGCCCTGGACGGCGTCGGGATCCTCGACGGGCCGCTCCGCGTCGCGCTCGAGGCCTCGTGGCGCTACGTCTTCTACGTCAACGTCCCGATCGGGATCGCCGCTCTCGGGCTGGCCTGGGCCGGTGCGCACGGCTGGGAGACCCCGCGCCGCTCCGAACGGCTGGATATTCCCGGCGCCGCGGCCTTCTCGCTCGCACTCGGCCTCGCCCTTGTCGCGCTGACGCTCGCGGGGAGCGAACGGATCGGTGAGATCGACGCGGATCCCGCCGTCGTCATCGGTGGGCTTGCCGCCGCGGCGGTGGTCGCGGGCGCCCTCGCCGCGCGGCTCGGCATCCGGCACCCGGCGGGGTTCCTCGACGTCCGACTCTTCCGCTCGGCTCCCTTCTCGTCCGCGGCGCTCATCTCCCTCCTGACCGGGTACGGCCTCGCGACGGCGATCGTCGGCGGCGCGGTGTTCGTGGACCGCGTCCTCTATGGCGGGCCGGACGTGCAGCGCGTCACTCTCGGGGCGCTGGCGGGGGCGACGGCGGTCGGCGCCCTGGGATCGGGACTGGCGCTCCGTCTCGCCGGCCTCCGGGTCGTCACGGTGGCGGGGCTCGTGCTCAGCGTCGTGGCGCTCACTCGGATGGCCGGCTGGACGCCGTCAACCGAGCTGCCCGAGATCGCGGGCTGGATGGCGGCATTCGGGCTCGGCTTTGGGATCACCGTGACGCCCCGGTCCACCGCTGCGATCGATGCCCTGGGACAGGCGGCGTTCGGCGTCGCCTCGGCGACGGTGACCGTCGCCCGGATGATCGGGATGGCGATCGGCCTTGCCACCCTCACCGCCTTCGGTTCGACCACCATCGATCGGCTGTCGCGCGAGGTCTACGCCACTCCGGACGCCTACAAGCTGTTCATCCCCCTCGCTCTCCGAGATCGCCCGCTCCGGGACGGCCTCGTCGTCCAGGCACTGGAGGACTGGGCGTCCGGCGAGGCGGCGCGCATCCTCGTCGGCATCTTCCTCGTGGCGGCGGCCGTCACCGCGGTCGCGTTCGTGCCCGCTCTCGCGCTCGGACGGCGGCGTATTCTCGCGGCGGCCCCGCCGTCGGATGCACCGGCGGCCGGGATCGGACCGGGAGGCGCCGCGTGACGAAGCCGCCTGCAAGCACGGAGCGCGAGGGTCGGATCTCCGTCGCGTCGTTCCGCGACGGTGCCGTCCGCGAGCTGGCGGACGGGTCGGCACTCGCGGCGCTCGTGGACGGACTCCTCAAGGATGCCGGCGAACGTCCCGCCGAGTGCGTCTGGATCGATCTCACCGCGCCGAGCCCCGCACAGGTCGGTCGCGTCGCCGAGCTCCTGGGCCTCCATCCGCTGATCGCGGAGGACATCGTCGAGGGCAACCAGCGCTCGAAGATCGAGACGACGAACGGCCTCGTCCATATCGTTCTCTTTGCGCTCGAGTATGAGGGCGAGGTCCGCTCGCACGAGGTGGACATCGTGCTCGGCGACGGCTTTCTCCTGAGCTCGCATCCAGTCGCCTGGGACCCGCGGGCTGGCGGCCCGTTCCGGGGAGGCCTGGTCCCGGTCATGCGCTCCGGCGCGGACCACCTCCTGTGGGCCCTGTGCGACATGATCGTGGACGCCTACTTCCCGTTCGCGGACCGGGTCGAGGATGCCATCGACGCCCTCCAGGACGACGTGATGGAACGGGCCGATCGGTCCATCCTCACGCGCGTGTTCGCGCTCAAGCGGGAGCTGATCGCGGTGCGGCGCGCCGTGTCGCCGGTCCGGGAGGTCCTCAACCAGCTCACGAACCGGGACCTCGGGCTCATCGATGCCCCCGAGGTCCTCTATTTCCGGGACATCTACGACCACGTGATCCGCCTCACCGACGAGCTCGACACCGATCGCGAGCTCGTCGCCGCCACGCTCGACGTCTACCTCTCCCAGGTGAACAACAACCTGTCGGCGATCATGAAGCGGCTCACCGGCGCGACGGTCGTCCTCGCCGGCGCCGGCGCGATCGCCGGGATCTTCGGGATGAGCGAGGCCGGCCTCGCCTTCAGCGGCGGAGAAGCGGTGGGATTCTGGGCCGTCGCCATCGGGACCGTGACGGCTTCGGCCCTCGCCGCGCTCGTCCTCCGGCGGATCGGCTGGATCTAGGGGCCGAGCCCTAGCCGCAGACGCTGGGAGCGGGCACCGGGTGGGCGGCTTCGTGGTCTGCCGGGCCGGTGGACAGGAATCGGGCGACGACCTGCAGCTTCGGTCGGGTGCCCTTGGGTCCCTCGGACGTCTGCAGCCAGACCTGCTCGGTCGTCGCGGCCACGGCGTCGTCCAGGTCAAGCTGGTGACGACGGACCTCCGAGATCTCGTACAGGAAGAGCTGGTCGTCGCTCGTGTAGACCTCGACGATCATCCCGAGCATCCCTGCGCCGTTCTTGACCAGTGAGCTCTCGAGGAGCGGCAGGAACATGCCTTCCCGGGCATGCGCGTAGAGGTAGGTTGCGCGCCCGGACCCGGGCTGGGCGAGATCCTTGATGTACATCGCGACATCGCACAGCGGATAGGCGCTGTCGCTCGGCGGCCGGATGACCGGGAGATCGATCCCGAGCGCGGCGATCACGACCCGGGTCGCAGCGCGGTCGGACGGGATCGTGGGCACCGGGGACGCGGACGGCACGAAGGATGGGTCAACGGACGGGCGCGGCGTGGCGGACGGGGCCGGAGTCGGGGGGAGCGTCACGATCGTCGGCGACTGGGGCGGTTCCGGGCCGGCCTCCACCGGGGCCGTATAGGTGAGCAGCCCGGCGGTCAGGAAGGCGACCCCCAGGGCGGTCAGCAGCGCCGGCAGCAGGCGCGTGCGAAGGCGGAGGGCGATGTCGTCCACGCGCCAAGGCTAGCAGCGGACCCCTGGACCCGCCCCCGCCCGCTCGTACTGGTACCCTCGCCGGGATGACTCCTCGAACGACGGTCGCCGTCGGGCTGCTGTCCGGGGTCGCCGTCACGCTGGCCGCCCTGCTGGCCACGGTGGCCCTCCTGCCGGATCCGATGCCGTCCGCCGACGCCTCGCCGTCAGCTGCGCCGTCCGGCCCCGTTTCCGCGAGCGCCTCGTCCCCTTCATCTCCTGGCTGGTCCACCGAGCCCTCGGTCGTCGCGTCGATCGGCGTCCCCCTGTTTCACGTCGGGGAGGCCGCCCCTCCGTTGAATGTGCCCAGCTCGGCGGCGGCGAGATCGATCTCGCGAACCTGGACGGGCGGCCGGTCTGGATCTACTTCATGCAGACGACGTG
>JBKJVO010000087.1:0-4067 GCA_046717305.1 Candidatus Limnocylindrales bacterium | reverse complement strand
CGTCCGAGCTACTTCCTTGTGATCTTGATGCTGAGTGCCTGGGTCGCCGTCTGCGTCGCGCCATCGCTCACGGAGATCGTGAAGCTGTAGCTGCCTGGCTTCGTCGGCGTTCCGGAGATCGTGCCGGTCGAGGCACCAAAGGTCAGGCCGGGCGGCAGGGCGCCCGAGGCGATCTTCCACGTGTACGGGATGGTGCCGCCTGTCACCTGGACCGTCGCGCTGTAGGACCACTTGATCCTTCCGGCGGGCAGGCTCGTTGTCGTGATCGTGGGCCCCGTCGGGGTCACGCTGTTCGAGGGCGAGGACTCCGAGCCGCTCCCGACGGCATTCGTCGCATGCACCGTGAAGGCGTACGACGTCCCGTTGGTCAAGCCAGTCACCGTGATCGGGCTGGCCACACCGCTCGCGGTCAGACCGCCTGGGGTCGAGGTGACCGTGTAGGAGGTGATCGAGCTGCCGCCGTCGGAGGCGGGCGGACTGAAGCTGATGGTGGCCTGCCTGTTCCCCGCGGTCGCGGTCACGTTGGTCGGGGCGCCCGGCACGGTAGCAGGCGGTGCCTGCTTGACGAGGCTGACCGAGGCCGTTCTGGCGAGCGTCCCGGATGTGCCGGTGATCGTGAGCCCGTACGTACCGGGAACGACCGCGGCGGGCACGGTGACCGACAGCGCCGACGTGAGAGCGGCAGGGTCGCTGACAGGATTCGGGTTGAAGCTGGCGGTCGCACCGGCGGGCAGGCCGGTGACACCGAACCCGATCGAGCCGCTGAACCCGTTGCTGCGGGCGATGGTGATCGTGTAGTTGGCAGTCCCTCCGCCGTCGGGCAGGCTGACCGAACTCGGACTGGCCGAGATCGAGAAGTCGGGCGTTGCACCGAAGCTCGAGACGTTGAGCAGCCGCTCATGGGTCGCGTCCGGGTCGGTGTTGGTGAACCAGTCGAGCGTGCCCGCAGCCTGGAGGGCAGCCTGCACCTCCGACGGCGTCGCTGTTGGGTGGCCGACTTTATACAACGCAATGGCGCCTGCCACGTGCGGCGTCGCCATCGACGTCCCCGACAGGACGGCGTATCCCGTTCCGGTACTCTTGAGCGTGGAATACGTCGAGTAGATGCACTTGCCCGGCGCGATCAGGTCGACGGCCGGCCCGAAGTTGCTGAAGTCGGCGAACGTGTCGTCGGAGTCGGCAGAGCCGAACGATGAGCAGGTCGAGGGCGCGCCTCCACCGGGCTGGCCATTGAAGTCAGCGAGCGCCGAGACAGTAATGACCTCGGGGTAGGCGGCCGGGATCCACTGCCCGGCATCGGTTCGGTCGTTGCCCGCCGCCACCGCGTAGGTCGTCCCGGCGGCGACGGATCGACAGATGGCCTGATGCTCAGAATCGCCATTGGTGAAGCCACAGTTGCCGTCGTTCGAGCCGGCGTCGCGCAGGCTCATGTTGGCGGCCTCGAAGAGCGGCCTGGTCGAATCGATCGGATCCTTCTGGCTGGTAACCCAGTCGATCCCGCAGACGATCCAGGACAGCAGGCTGAACCCCGTACTGTCGAAGACGCGGACCGCCCACAGCCGGGCTCCGGGGGCGACCCCAACGACCCCGACCACGTTGTCTCTGGCCCCGGCTATGCCGGCCACGTGGGTGCCGTGGCCATGGCCATCGACCCAGTCAGCCGGATCGGCATTGATGCAATTGTGGCCGCCGGCAACGTTCAGGTCTGGATGGTCGGCCTGGATGCCCGTGTCGATGATCGCGATGTCGGCGTCCACACGTTCGTCAAGGCCATTGATCCTGGCCGTGGGCGAGAGATCCGCATCGACCCGGTCAACCCCCGACGGGAGCGTCTGCGACTCGAGCTGGACGACCCGATCCGCCTCCACGAGCGCGACCGAAGGATCCGCCGTGACCGCGGCCAGCTGGTTGGCGCTGAGATGCGCCGAGAAGCCCTGAACCGCGTTGCTATATCTGTGGTCCGGCCGAATGGCCAACCCTCGCGCAAGTCGCCCAATCGCGGCGTCGGCGTCCGTGCCGTCGCGGAATAAGACGATGTAGCGATCCGCAGCGCGGGCATCCGTGGAGTCACCTGGTCCCGTCTGGACGGGAGCGACGGCGTTGACCGTAGCGGCGGACCCCAGCAGGGATAGGACGGCTGCGAGGACGATCAGTCGGCGCATGAACGCGGTTCTTCTTTCAGCTACCCAAGGCTACCGGCGATCGCGGACATCCTATACGTATCGCGTTCCAGTCCAATCCGGATCGCCGATCACTCACTCTGTTCCAGGCAGGCGCCCGGCGCTTTCTTTAGACTGCGGTGATGGCTGAGCCATCTTGCCATTTGGCGCTTGCCCGATACCGCGCCCGCAGCGCCTCCCCACGCGGGTACAGCGAGCCCCTTTCGAGGTCGCGAGCGCGCGCGCTGCCCCTCATCATCACCCCTGCCAGTGGTCACCCGCGCCGGATTATCGAACGCCTGTGGGAGCGGAGCCTGCCCTCCCGGATCGCGCCGGCCGTGAGCCGTGGCGGAGGAGGCTTGGAAACCATGAACAACACCATCGACAACTTCGACGCGATTTCCCGGGTAGTTCAGGTCTTCATCGATGGCGAAGCCCAGGGCGACGCGGCCAAGCTCAAGGATGCGTTCCACGCGGACGCCAGGATGTTCGGCCACATCGACGGCGGCCTGGCAGGCCCAGGTCAGGCTCGCGATGGCCCCCCTGTTCGGGCCGTTGCACCCCAGGGGCGGACAGCTCCATCTGACCGCCCCAGGCTGTCCGCGAAGGGTTTCACACCCAACGTCACTTGGCGCCCGTCAGTCCCGAGGAGGTGTCCCACGTGAGCGCCAGCATCCAAGCAGCGTCCGGCAATGCCAGCCGGGGACGGTACGCATGGCTGCTCTTCTTCATGCTCGGGGTCCTTTCCGTAATCGCAGCACCGATCATGTTGCTGGGCCACCCACCCGACCCGCCCTCCCCAGAAGGTTTCACCGGCTTGAGTTCGGACGAGATTGCCGCGCGCATCCCCGGCATGCCCGGCTACGTCAGCTCGATCTCGACGCAACTCGGCAACTTCATCCTCACGAGCGGAGTATTGATGGCGGCGATGGCTGCCGGCCCGTTCCGGAGGGGCGAGAAGTGGGCGTGGTACGTGTTCTGGGTCGTCCCACTCATGCTCTTCATACAGTTCCTGAACAGCAGAGGCGGCACCGGCTGGCAGCTTGATCTGGGCCTCTTCTTCGCGACGATCGCCGGGCTGCTCTGGCCGTTCCGGCTGTTTTTCCCAAAGAGGTCGGCCTGAACGGACTGGGCCTGACGCATCGCAGATGAGGATCAGATTGCGTCGCCGCGGAGGGGCTTGCCGCCGGGACGGATAGAAAGCGTCTCCCGATGGATCCATGCGGCCGACGATGCTCTTGATGAAGACGTCGTTGAAGACGAGCCGGAAGTTCTCGATCGGGTTGGCGCGCGCTTGGTCGAGCAGGTGATTGTCGCCAAGCCACGTGGCCTCGAGTTGGTCGAAGAAGAGCTGATCGGCCGTGCCGAGCTGGAGGCCGAAATGCTCGTTGAGCACCTCGATGATCCTCGAGAGATGCTCCTTCACTGGATCGCCGCGGCTCGCGTGCGATCGGCATGAGAGACCAATACTTGCGCGGCGGACTCTCGCGGCCAGCGACCCGGCGCCAGATGGACGTCCTCGCTGCCTACGTCGCCGCCGGCGGGTCGGTCCCGGACGCGGCCGCACTGGTGGGCATTCGGCCAGGCACGGCGAAGCGCCACCTCGCTGACCTACGTGCGAAATCGGGTCTCAGCACCGAGCAGCTGATCTACACCGGAAGCGCGGCTGGTTGGCTGAAAGTGCCAAATCTCGAGCCAAGCTGAGCGACGCGCTCCCTACCCGCCCGAGACTCGGTGTTGTCCCTGTCGGTCCAGCGATGGAGGCGCGGCCTGGGGTGGAAGCAGATCTCGGCTCAATCGCTCGGACTGAAGCTGTACGTCCCTTCCCAGTGCCACAGTCCGGCCGAATCAGCCGAGACGTCCGCACGGCCTTGGAACCCGGCGAACTTCCCGGTTCCGCCCGAGAAC
>JBKJVO010000086.1:0-3458 GCA_046717305.1 Candidatus Limnocylindrales bacterium | reverse complement strand
GTGATCGTCTCCCTCTTCTCCATGAGATCGAGGGTGACAAAATCACTGGCCGCTTACGGGGTGACACTTTCACTGGCCGAGGACACGACGGGCCCGCCCCGTTTGACACGCGAACGGGCCGATTGCTACACTCCGCGATCGTGGCTCCGGAAGGGGGCGGCGTTCGACATGGCCGTCGGACCGCTCACCGGAGCCCCCATCGACGGATGGGACAGGGTCCTCGCCGAGGGTCCGAACCCCGGCGCATACGACCCGCGGTCGCAGGACCGCCATTGACCGACGAACCGAGAGGAGCAGCGTCTTCGTGCCGACGATCAGCCAGCTCGTGCGCCATGGCCGGCGCGCCAAGATCGCGAAGATCAAGGCGCCGGCGATGCGCAAGAACTGGAACAGCCTTCGGCAGCGCCAGGTCCCGATTCCGGGCGCCCCCCAGCGACGGGGTGTCTGCCTGCAGGTCCGGACCATGACGCCGAAGAAGCCGAACTCGGCCCTGCGGAAGATCGCGCGGGTGCGGCTGACCAACCAGATGGAGGTCACCGCCTACATCCCGGGGATCGGTCACAACCTCCAGGAGCACTCGGTCGTCCTTGTCCGCGGCGGCCGTGTCCGCGACCTCCCGTCGGTGAAGTACCACATCATTCGTGGCGCGCTCGACGCGGCCGGCGTTCGAGACCGGAAGCAGGGTCGGAGCAAGTACGGCGCCAAGGCGACGCCGGTCGTCGGAGGCAAGCGCTGATGCCGCGTCGCATCAGCACCCCCCGCAAGTCGAAGTACGAGCAGATCCCGCTCAACCGGACGACCGCTCGCTTCCACGTCAAGCTCATGAAGGACGGCAAGCGAAACCTCGCCGAGCGGATCCTCCGCCAGGCCCTTGCCCGGGCGGAGTTCCAGGCCAAGCGCCCCGGGCTCGAGGTCCTCGAATCCGCGCTCCGAAACGCCACACCGATCATCGAGGTGAAGCCTCGCCGCGTAGGCGGGGCGACCTACCAGGTGCCGGTCGAGATCCGCGGCGATCGCCGCCTCTCCCTCGGCGTCCGCTGGCTCGTCCAGGCCGCTCGCAAGCGGAATGGCAAGAGCATGAGCGAGAAGCTCGCGGCGGAGTTCGTGGATGCCATGAACAACATCGGCGCCGCCGTGAAGCGGCGTGAGGACACCCACAAGATGGCGGAGGCCAACAAGGCCTTCAGCCACTTCAAGTGGTAGACGCGGGAAGGTATCGAACGTGACACGGCAAGTTCCGCTTGCACGCACGCGGAACATCGGCATCATCGCCCATATCGATGCGGGCAAGACGACCGTCACCGAGCGGATCCTCTTCTACACGAAGAAGATCTACAAGCTCGGCGAGGTCCATGAGGGCGCCGCCACCATGGACTGGATGCCCCAGGAGCAAGAGCGCGGCATCACGATCACTGCCGCGGCAACGACCTGCCACTGGAACGATCACCGTATCAACATCATCGATACGCCCGGGCACGTGGACTTTACGGTGGAGGTCGAACGGAGCCTTCGCGTCCTCGACGGCGCGGTCGTCGTGTTCGATGGTGTCGCCGGTGTCGAGCCCCAGTCCGAGACGGTCTGGCGCCAGGCGGACCGCTATTCAGTTCCTCGGATCTGCTTCATCAACAAGCTGGACCGAACCGGGGCGGACTTCTGGCGCTGCGTCGAGATGATCGTCGACCGCCTGGGCGCTCGCCCGGTGCCGGTCCAGATCCCGATCGGGATGGAGGACACCTTCCAGGGCGTCATCGACCTGATCGAGATGAAGGCGATCATCTACCGCGACGACCTCGGCAGCGAGATCGAGGTCGTCGAGATCCCGGAGGCGCTCCGCGCCGAGGCTGCGAAGCACCGCGAGAAGATGATCGAGGCCGTCGCCGACGCCGACGACGCACTCACCCACAAATACGTCGAGGGCGAGGCAATGACGGTGGACGAGATCCGCCACGGCCTCCGCCTCGGGACGCTCCAGTCGAAGTTCGTGCCGGTTCTCACCGGCTCCGCTCTGAAGAACAAGGGCATTCAGCCGATGCTCGACGCGGTCACGGCGTTCCTGCCCTCGCCGCTCGACGTCCCGCCGACCATCGGGCTTCGCCCGGGCACGGACCAGGAGCTGGTTCGCACCGCGGCCGACAATGAGCCGTTCTCCGCCCTCGCCTTCAAGATCGCCGCGGACCCGTTCGTCGGAAAGCTGGCCTTCTTCCGGGTCTACTCCGGGACGCTCAAGGCTGGCTCGTACGTGCTCAATACCGCGAAGGGCAAGAAGGAGCGAGTCGGCCGGATCCTGCAGATGCACGCGAACCACCGCGAGGAGATTGACGAGGTCTACGCGGGCGACATCGCGGCCATCGTCGGCCTGAAGGACATGTTCACCGGCGACACCCTCTCGGATCCCGAGCACCCGATCCTGCTCGAGACCATCTCGTTCCCCGACCCCGTCATCGAGGTCAAGATCGAGCCCAAGACCAAGGCCGACCAGGACAAGATGGGCATCGCCCTTCAGCGCCTCGCGGAGGAGGACCCCACGTTCAGGGTCAAGACGGATCCCGAGAGCGGCGAGACGCTCATCGCGGGCATGGGCGAGCTCCACCTCGACGTGATCGTCGACCGCATGGTCCGCGAGTTCAAGGTCGCGGCGAACGTGGGCCGCCCGCAGGTCTCCTACCGCGAGACCATCCGCCGCAAGGCGGAGGGCAACGGCCGCTTCATTCGCCAGACCGGCGGCAAGGGCCAGTACGGTCACGTCGTCTTGACGCTCGAGCCGAATGCGAAGGCCGCCGGGTTCGAGTTCGTCGACAAGATCGTCGGCGGCGCGATCCCGCGCGAGTATATGCGCGCCGTCGAGCACGGCATCCGCGAGACCGTCGAGACCGGCATCTACGCCGGCTTCCCGATGGTGGATGTGCGGGCGATCGTCCACGACGGGTCGTTCCACGAGGTCGACTCGTCCGAGATGGCGTTCAAGATCGCCGCCTCCATGGCGGTGAAGGATGCGGTCGAGAAGGCGGATCCCACGATCCTCGAGCCGATGATGCGGGTCGAGGTGACGATGCCCGAGCAGTTCATGGGCGACGTGATCGGCGATCTCAACAGCCGGCGAGGACTCGTGGACGGGACGGAGATGCGGGGCACGACCACCGTCGTGCAGGCGGCCGTTCCGCTCGCTGAGATGTTCGGCTTTGCCACGGACCTTCGGTC
Organism: Candidatus Limnocylindrales bacterium; assembly: GCA_046717305.1. Taxonomy (GTDB): domain Bacteria; phylum Chloroflexota; class Limnocylindria; order Limnocylindrales; family CSP1-4; genus UBA5189. The sequence goes on along the minus strand of JBKJVO010000086.1, from coordinate 260 downwards.
GATGAGCCAGGGCCGGGCGAGCTACTCGATGGTGTTGTCCCATTTCGCCGAGGTCCCGGCCAATCTGGCCCAGGAGCTCGTCGCCAAGTCCCGCGTTTCCTAACCCGTCGGTCGGAACGAGGAGCCAGGAGCAGTCACCGTGGCCAAGAAGAAGTTCGAGCGCAACAAGCCGCACGTGAACATCGGCACGATCGGCCACATCGACCATGGCAAGACGTCGCTCACCGCGGCGATCACCAAGTACCTGGCCCTGAAGGGCA
>JBKJVO010000085.1:0-11816 GCA_046717305.1 Candidatus Limnocylindrales bacterium | reverse complement strand
CGGCCGCCCGGCACGGGGCGGTGGGGACCCACCCCGGCGCCGCCGGGGGGGGGACCCCGCCGCGCCTGGCGCACCCCCCCGCCCCCGTGGCCCACCCCGCGGGCGCCGGCGCCCGATGACTCGGGGTGTGCGGCTGTCGCGCGTTTACCCCTCCGGCTCGCGTCTGCCCCCGGCTCACCCCTGGCTCCCCAGTCGCGTTTCCGTGCCCCCTGCCTTCCTAATGACCGGATCCGGGCTTCGGAGAAACGCCCTCTCCATTTCGATGACCGTCGCTGTAATACGAAGGCCGTTGGCGTGACGGCCGTTGGCAGCCCAGTTCTCCGGAGTCATCCGGAGATGTCTCGCAGGTCATCTCCGGGTGAGCGACCGGCCGTAGCCTTGTCGCATGGACCTGTGGGCAAGGATCGAGCATCTTCAAGAGGCCGAGCCCTACGGGATCCGGATCATCGGTGCGGGCGTTCGCGCAGGACGGCTGCGACTCGGCTGGTCGCAACAACAGCTCGCATGGCGCGTCGGCGTCTCGCAGTCGGCCATCTCGCGGCTGGAAACCGGGTCGCTCCAGGGAATGCGCCTGAGGACGCTGGCCCGGATCGTCGGCATTCTCGAAGCCGGCGCTGGATACCAGTTTCCGGGAGGGCCACCGGCTCCGACCCGACGCCTTCCGGGCCAGCGCGCCGCCTGAACTCCTGACGACGCGGGCCCCGCCCATCGTCCTATTACCGCGACGGTCATCGGAAGAACAGGGCATCCTCCGAAGCCCAAATCCGGTCATACGAAGGTTGCGGGCGCGGTCGGGCGCTCGCATGACGACACCGTCATCCGGGCCGGGGCGCTGCAGATCCACGATCGGGCGGCCACCGATAGGATGGCGCTGACCTTCGATCGCGTGGCTGGCCGACCACCAGACGCCATTCGGCAACGCAGACGGGCAGGCGAGGACCTCCATGTCGTTCAAACCCGGCGCCGACCTCGACCCCGGGCAGGTGCGCGACATCCGGGGCCGGCCGGGCGGCAGGGGCCTCGCCGTCGGCGGTGGTGGCGTGGGCCTGATCCTCGTGATCGTGTACGTCCTCCTCGGCGGGGACCCCAACAACCTGCCGGCGATCGGGGATGGCAACGGGCAGGCGATCGGCCCCGACAACACGACCCTCGTGACGGAGTGCCAGACCGGCGTCGACGCGAACGAGCGGGCCGACTGCCGGATCGTGGGCTACGTCAACAGCATCCAGGCCTACTGGTCAGAAGCGCTCCCCGCCAGCGGCACCGCCTACACGAACGCGACGACCGTCCTCTTCACCGAAGGTGTCTCGACCGCGTGCGGTGGGGCCACCTCAGCCGTCGGGCCGTTCTACTGTCCCGGCGACCAGCAGATCTACCTCGACCTCGGCTTTTTCGAGGCACTCCAGACCCGATTCGGGGCGAAGGGTGGCGACTTCGCCGAGGCCTACGTCGTCTCCCACGAGTACGGCCACCACGTTGAGAACCTGATCGGGATCCTCGCGCGACAGGACGGCGGGTCCGGCGCGGATAGCGCCTCCGTGAGGATCGAGCTGATGGCCGATTGCCTGGCGGGCGTATGGGCCAACAACGCCGCCGGCACCGGCTTTCTCGAGCCGCTGACCACGGCGGACATCGCGGAGGCCCTCGACGCGGCCGCCGCCGTCGGCGACGACCGAATCCAGGAGGCGACCCAGGGGCAGGTCAATCCGGAGGACTGGAGGCACGGCCCCTCGGAGCAGCGCCAGGCCTGGTTCTCGACTGGCTACGAAAAAGGCGCTCTCGAGTCCTGCGATACGTTCGCCGGCGACCTCTAGCCGGGCGCGACCACGGCACGCGCCGCTTCCGCCCGGAGGTGTGCGTAGCCCGGCTTGACCACCTCGTTGATGAGCGCGAGGCGCTCGTCAAACGGCGCGAACGCCGACTTCAGCGTGTTGATCGTCAGCCACTCCATCTCGCCGAGTCCGATCCCGAACGCCTCGTCGAGCGCCGCGAACTCGGACGACAGCGACACGTTGGACATCAGCCGGTTGTCCGTGTTGAGCGTCACCCGGAACCGGAGGCGCCGGAGCAGGTCGATCGGGTGCTCGGCGACGGAGGCCGCCGCGCCCGAGTGGACGTTCGAGGTCGGGCACATCTCCAGGGGAACCCGGCGGTCGCGGACGAATGTCGCGAGACGCCCGAGCCGCACGGTGCCGTCCGCCTCCACGGTGATGTCGTCCACGATCCGGACGCCGTGCCCCAGGCGCTCGGCGCCGCAGAACTGGAGTGCCTCCCAGATCGACGGCAGCCCGAACGATTCCCCGGCGTGGATCGTGATGTGGAAGTTTTCGTGGCGGATCCGGTCGAACGCCTCGAGATGGCGGGTCGGGCGGTAGCCGGCCTCCGGACCGGCGATGTCGAAGCCCACCACGCCGGCGTCGCGCCAGCGAATCGCGGCCTCGGCGACCTCCACGGACCGTGCCGCTTGCCGCATCGCCGTGACAAGGACCTTCATCGTGATCGGATGGCCGGCCGCCGCCGCGCGCGCCTCCCCCATCCGGAACCCCTCCAGGTTCGCCTCGACGACGTCGTCGAGCGTCAGCCCGCGCTCCGTGCTCAGCTCCGGCGCGTAGCGGACCTCCGCGTAGACGACGCCGTCGGCCGCAAGATCCTCGGCGCACTCCGCCGCGACCCGGACGATGGCGTCGCGCTGCTGGAGGACGCCGACCGTGTGGATGAAGGTCTCGAGGTAGAGCTCGAGCGACTTCCGATCGGCGCCGCGCCGGAACCAGGCAGCCAGATCGTCCGGATCCGTCGTGGGGAGGCCCTTGTACCCGAACTCGGCCGCGAGGTCGATGACCGTCCGCGGGCGAAGTCCGCCGTCGAGATGGTCGTGCAGCAGCGCCTTGGGCGCGCGATGGATCGTGTCGAGGGTGAGCACGGGCATCCTCCGGCCGGGTTTCGGCCGATGGTACCGCGTGCCGCTCACGAAGAACGGCTCCCGATCCCTTGGGGCCGGGAGCCGTTGTCGCCTCGACACCGACGTCAGTCGGAAACGTGAAATCCCGGTGACCGCGACTGGCTGTTGCAGAACGACGCGCCCGGGGCGATGCCGGCCGGGAGGTGCCCGCGGGCGCCTGCACCGCCGGGCAACGCGGCGCCCTCCCCGGCGACGTATTGCCCGGCCCCGCCCTTCACAGGCCAGCCCGACACCTCGCTGCCGATCACGTAGTCGCGAACAATGTGCTGGCCGTGGACGACGATGCCGAGCGCATCGAAGTCCGCGCAGGTCGGTTCAGAGGCCGCCACTGTCGGGGCGGATCCCATCGCGAGCAGCAGGCCCGCCGCGATGGCCAAACGGAATCGTCGCATCACGCTACCTCCACCATTAGTTCGTAGATCTCGACCGTCGGGTGTCCAGCTCGTTCGTGGATCCGCATGACCGCGTCCCTGGAGGGTCCCGTCGCGAGGCAGAAGACCTTGCCGGCGACGGGATCGAGCCAGGCGCGCTCGAAGTGGACGCCCTCGTCCGCCTCGATCGCGAGGTCTCGCCCGTGCGCCTCCTCGAGCTGACGCGCGGTCACCCCGATGAACCCTGAATGGACGTCCATGAACTTGGCCATCTGCCACCTCCTGAGCATGCCGCCGACCGGATCGGTAGCGCCTTGCGGCGCACACTGATCCGCCCCGTGCCACACGTCATCGGGCGTTCGCCCACCAACAGCCCAGGACGCCGACCGATGTCCGCGGTCCTGAGACGTGAATCGACCCGATGGCATCGGTCGTTCGACCGATGACGGCTTGCTGCGGGGCCGTAGACTCAGGCGACGATGACGCGCCTGGGTCCCCTCCAATCGCCGATCCTCATTGGCCGCGACGAGGTCCTCGAGCTCGCGGACGCCCGACTCGCCGATGCGGCGGCCGGCCGCGGCGGGTTCCTGCTCGTCGCCGGCGAGGCAGGGATCGGCAAGTCCCGGCTCATGAGCGCGATCGGACGCATGGCCGAGGGAAGGGGGTTTCGCGCTGCCGCGGGCGAGCTCGCACCGCAGGACCGCGACGTGCCCGCGGCCTCGCTGCTCGACCTCGCCCGGACCATGGCTCGCCTGCCGGCGTTCGGCGATCTCGGGCGCGACCTGCTCGGCCTCCTCGACGGCGCGGCCATCGCCGAACGCCCACAACGCCGGCTCGTGGTCTTCGAGGCTGTGGACCTGATCGCCGGGGCCTCGGACGTCCCGACGATGCTCTGGTTCGACGACCTGCAGTGGGCGGACGACCTCAGCTTCGAGATCCTCGCGGAACTCGCGCGCCGCGTGCGCGATGTGCCGATGCTGCTCGTCGGGGCATATCGGACGGATGGGATCGACTCCGGTTCGATCCTCCGCGAGTGGCGCTCACGGCTCCTCACGCAGCGGCTGGCCGAGGAGGCCCGCCTCGGCCCGCTCAGCCTCGAGCAGACCGCGGTCATGACCACCCTGATCCTGGCCACGGGTCTGCCGGCCCCTCGCGACGTCGTCGAGGCCGTGCACGAGCGATCCGACGGCGTGCCGCTCTATATCGAGGAACTCCTCGCGACGATCGGGACCCAGGAGCCGGCGGACGGTCGGGCAATCCGGGAGCTCGCCGTCCCTGCGACGCTCGAGGACGCGATCCTCGAGCGCCTCCGGCGTCACTCCCCGGAAGCCCAGGCCGTGGCGCGAGCCGGAGCCGTCATCGGGCGCTGCTTCGTCCCGGAGGTCCTGGCCGGCATGATGGATGTGCCGGTGGAATCCCTCGACGCTCCGCTCCAGGAGCTCGTCGACCAGAATGTCCTCGACCCGCCGGGGCTTCGTGGCGTCTTCGATTACCGGCACCAACTGCTGCGCGACGCGCTCTACCGGAGTGTCCCGGAGCCAGAGCGCCGGCGATTCCACGCCCGGGCGGCCGAATTCGGCGCGAGTCTGGAGGGCGCCACGGAGAGCCACGCCTCGGTCCACTTCGAGCGTGCCGGACTTCGAGCGCAGGCATTCAGGGCCGCACTTGCCGGGGCCCGCACCGCGGCAAGACTCTCCTCGCACCGGGAGGCCTTCGAGCTGTATCGCCGAGCCGCCGCGAATCGGCCGGCAGACCTTCCGGTGGCCGAAACGGCGGCGCTGCTCGCCCAATGGTCAACGGAGGCCGCCGCGATCGAGGAGAACGAGATCGCCGAGCGAACGGCAGGCGAGGCTCGCGACCTCTACCGCGACGCCGGGGGCACGCTTCGGGCGGCATCCATCGACGCGGACATTGCAGGGCTCTGGCGGCGTGAGGGTCGTCCCCTCGACGATCGGATCCGGACCATCGAGACCGGCCTCGCCGACCTTGCGGCGCTGCCGGCCTCCACCGAGCGGGAGAGGGTCGCCGCCGTGCTCTGGTTCGAACGAGCGAGGGCCCACCTGGACGCGGCCCAGCTCGACGCCGCACGCGACGCGACCCGACGCGGCCGGGTTCTCGCGGATGCGGTCGGCGATACGGAACTCGTCATGGCGGCGAACTCGATCGAAGGCATGGTGGACGTGGCCGGAGGCGACGTGGCCGGAGGTCTGGCCACGATCTCGACCATTGCGCTGCATGCCCGTGGCGCCGGGTTCGAGGACGTTTGCGTGACGGCGTACCGGGATGCCGCCGTCATGGCCGCCCGGGTCATGGAGTACCGGCAGGCGCAGACCTGGATCGAGGAAGGCCTGCGGTACGCCGGTTCGATCGAGCAGTCGCACTGCGCCCACGTCATGCGCTCGACCGGCGCGCTCGTCGCCTGGGCCGACGGGCGCTGGGGCGATGCGATCGACCTTGCCGAGCATGCGGTCGCCGATCGTGGGTGCAGTCGAGCCGCCGCCATGGCCCGGTGGGTCCTCGGCTACGCGTCCTTTGGCCGAGGCGCAACCGAGCGAGCGGACGAGCACCTCGAGGCCGCCCTGTCGTTCGCGGCACGCGGCGGAGCGATCGACTTTCTCCTGCCCGCGCTGTGGGGCATCGCGGAGACGCACCTCGTGGCGGGCCGGCCGGCGTCGGCCGTGGAGACCTGCGAGCGCGCGTTTGCGGTGGCGACCGAATCCGGTGAGCTGGCGCTGCTCGCACCGTTCGCGGTGACCGGTGTGCGCGCATATCAGGCCGCCGGCAGACCGGACGGGGCGGCTCGCTGGGCGGATCGCGTCGCGGCTCATCTCGAGGCCGTGCCGGCCTTCGCCCTTCCCGCGGTCGAGCACGCTCGCGGGCTCGTTCGCCTGGCGGCGGGCGCGACAACCGCGGCCCGGGGGTCGCTCGAGGCATCGGTCCGCGGTTGGGATTCCCGTGGCCGTGCATGGGAAGCGGCGTGGGCCCGGCTCGATCTCGCGGGCTGCCTGATGCGGACCAACCACCACCACGATGCGCTGACGATCCTCCGCGATGCTCGAACGGCCGCCCAGCAGCTCGCCAGCCTCCCGCTCCTGGCACGTGTCGACGAACTCACCCGGCTGGCTCGGGGCCGCGGCGCGGAAGAGGAACCGTGGCGTCCCCTGACCGCCCGCGAGTTCGAGGTCGCGAAGCTCGTTTCGAAAGGCCTGACGAACGCCGCCATCGCGGATGTCCTCGGCCTCTCGCCCAAGACGGTCAGCGCACACATCGAACACGTCCTCGCAAAGCTCGGGGCAGGCCGCCGAGCGGAGATCGCCACCTGGGTGGCGAGGGTCGCGACGCTCTCCGAGCCCTCCCGAGAGGCAGTCCGGCCCGGGCGATAGCCGTCCGGGACACCTGCGAGTCAGTCGGGTCCGAGCCGACCTCGCGTCGCCGCCAACGCGGCCATGACTCGAGCCGGCGCCGTCCCACCGATGACGTCGGTGGCGGCCAGGGCACCCTCGACGGACGCCCCGGATCGCACGAACTCGCCGATCCCGTCCTCGCCCGCAAGGGCCGCCGCCCCCTCGTCGTCCATGCCTCGCAGCGCTGCATCCACCTCGCGGTCCGTCACCGCGTCCAGGCGGACGCCTCGAGCCTCCGCCGCCGCGACGAGCGCCCCAACGACGCTGTGGGCGCTCCGGAAGGCAACGCCGCGCCCCACGAGCGCGTCGGCAGCGGCCGTCGCCGTGGTGAATCCCTCATTTGCGGCCGCGCGCATTCGCTCGGCGTCCACGGACAGGGTGTCCACGAGACCCGTCATCACGCCGAGCGACGCTTCGAGCACGCCGACGGCCCCGAAAAGCGGAGCCTTGTCCTCCTGGAGGTCGCGCTGGTAGGCGAGCGGCAGCCCCTTGAGAATCCCGAGCATCGTCGTGAGCGCCCCGATCGCCGCCGCGGATCGGCCGCGAACCAGCTCCGCCGGATCCGGGTTTCGCTTGTTCGGCAGCATCGAGCTGCCGGTCGAGAAGGCGTCCGCAACGCGTACAAAGCCAAACGCCGGGTTGGACCACCAGGTGATCTCCTCCGCGAACCGCGAGAGGTGGACCATCGTGAGCGCGACGGCCGCGAGCACCTCCACGACGAAGTCCCGGTCCGAGACCGCGTCCATCGAGTTCGCGGTCACGCCATCGAAGCCGAGGTCGCGGGCGGTCTCCTCCCGATCCAGCGGGTAGCCCGCGCCGGCGAGTGCGCCCGAGCCGAGCGGAGAGACATTGAGCCGGCGCCTCGCGTCGGCGAACCGCCCTCGGTCACGCTCGAGCATCTCGACATAGGCGAGCAGGTGGTGCGCGAAGAGGACCGGCTGGGCAGGCTGGATATGGGTGGTCCCGGGGAGGATCGCCTCGCCGTCGCGCTCGGCGAGCCCCACGAAGGCCCGCTCCAGCGCGAGGATCCCTGCGTCCAGCCGGTCGATCGCCCGGCGCGTCCAGAGCCGGAGATCTGTGGCGACCTGGTCGTTCCGCGACCGCCCCGTGTGCAGCTTTCGGGCCACCGGCCCGATCCGCGTCTCCAGTGCCGCCTCCAGGTTCATGTGGACGTCCTCGAGGGCCGGGTCCCACTCGATCCGCCCAGCCTGGGCGTCCGTGGCGAGGTCTTCGAGGCCCGCCACGAGCGCGTCAACTTCGGTCGCCGCCAGGACGCCCGCGCGTCCGAGGCCGCGGACATGGGCGATCGAACCCTGAATGTCGTCCGTCGCGAGGGCGGCGTCGATCTCGATCGAGCGCGTGAAGTCCCCTGCCCGCTCGTCCGTCTCGCCCGTGAACCGCCCGCCCCAGCGCTGCATCGCACCTCCCACGCAGATCGTACCGTGCCGGGTTCCTCAGGGAGGTCCGACCGGCATTGACGATCAAGGTTCCTCCGGCGGCGAGGCCTCGATCAGCCGGCGGTCAGCCGGCGGCGGCGGGGACGGACTCGTCCGCAGATGCCGCCGCACGGACGGCGAACCGGTGCGTCGGCGATGCCGCTCGGAGCTCCTCAGCGGCCTGCTCCGGGGTCAGGTCGCGCTGCGCCTCGGCAAGCAGCTCGTAGCCGACCATGAACTTGCGGACGTTGGCACGCAGGAGCGGCGGCAGGAAGTGCGCGTGAAGCTGCCAGTGGTCCGTTTCCACATCTCCGAACGGCGCCTGATGCCAGCCCATGGAGTACGGGAACGAGAGCCCGAAGAGATTGTCGTAGCGGGCGAGCAGACGAATCAGGATGTCGGACAGGCCTGCCCGCTGCGACGGCGCCAGCTCCTGCAGCCGGGCGACAGGCGCCCGCGGCACCAGCAGCGTCTCGTACGGCCAGGCGGCCCAGAACGGCACCACGACCAGCCAGTCGTCGTTTTCCTCTACGGCGCGCGGCCCGCCGGCCTCCTGCCCGACATAATCGAGGAGCAGTCGGCGGCCGGACGCAGCGTGGTGCCGTCGCTGGGTCGCGTCTTCCTTGGCGGCCTCGCGCGGGAGGGCGGAGCCCGCCCAGATCTGCCCGTGGGGATGCGGGTTGGACGCCCCCATGATCTGGCCGCGGTTCTCGAACACCTGGACCCACCGATACTTGCGGCCGAGCTCGGCCGTCTCATCCGCCCAGACGTCGACGACGCGCCGGACGTCGTCCGCGGGCATCAGCGCAAGCGTCAGGTCATGCCGCGGGCTGAAGCACAGGACGTGGCACGCGCCCTCCTGCCCCTCGGCGCGGAGCAGGCCGTCCTCGATCCGCTCAATCGAGGTGCCCGGTCGGAGTGCCGAGAAGTCGTTGGTGAAGGCAAAGGTTGCCTCGTACGCCGGGTTCCGCTCACCGTTCGCGCGCACGTTGCCGGGACAGAGATAGCAGTTCGGGTCGTACGCCGGCGACGCTTCGGCCACGGCCTGTTCGCGGCGGCCCTGCCATGGACGACGCGTCCGACCGGCCGAGACGAGGATCCATTCGTCGATCAGCGGATTGAAGCGCCGATGTGGCTCGCTTCGCAGCCGGTCGAACGCGGCGTCGGAACGAGATGCGCCGGTGCCGCTCATCGAGGTGACCCACCGGCCGCGGAGTCGACGGACGTCCCGGCGCCGGACGGGCCGAAGCCGGGTTCGACGACGACGAGTTCGCGAACCGCCTGCCCGAGTACGGCGCGGGCGTCCGCATCCAACCCGGTGTCGGTGATGAGGACGTCCGCCTGATCGAGCCTCCCGATCGAGCTGATCCCGATGACGCCCCACTTCGTGTGGTCGGCAGCGACGATCAGGCGGCGGCCCGATTCGACGAGCGCCCGGTTCGTTTCCGCCTCGAGGAGGTTTGGGGTGGTGAACCCGGAATGGGGGTCCATACCGTGCACGCCCATGAAGACGAGGTCCACGTGGATGGTTCGCAACGCCGCAACGGCGAACGGACCGACGAGCGCGTCGCTCGGCGTCCGGACGCCGCCGGTCACGATGATGGTCTGGTCCGACCGGCCAAGGCGATACAGGACGTCCGCGACCGGGACGGAATTCGTGACCACCGTCAGGCCCTCGACCTCCGTCAGATACCGCGCCATGGCGAACGTCGTCGTGCCCGCCGACAGCGCGATCGCCATGCCCGGAGACACGAGCTCGGCGGCGGCTGCCGCGATGGCAGCCTTCTCGGCCAGCTGCAGCTCCGACTTCACGACGAAACCGGGCTCGAAGAGGGAGCTCCCTGTCGTGACGGTAGCGCCCCCGTGGACCTTCTCGAGAAGCCCCTGCGCTTGGAGGAGCTCGAGGTCGCGCCGGACCGTCATGTCCGAGACGCTCAGGTCCCGCGCGAGCTCGGCCACGCGCACGGCACCGTCCTCCCGGACGCGATCCAGGATGTAGGTCTGACGTTGACGAGCGAGCACGGACTGGCAGAACCTCCGGCGCCGGTGGCGGCTGGTCAGCAAAGGTTCGCGCAGGACCGCCCAAAAGTCAACGCATGAGGTCGGGTGGATCCGTGCGAATGGCAGAATCTTCTTGACATGCCGGGGCCGCCCGCCCAAACTGATGTTTGGTCATGTCGGTTTGTGTGCGTCCATGCCGACCCGTGGCGACACCAGTTGGAGGAGAGCCGCTGCAATGGCAGATTTCGAATTGTTGCGGGGGCCGGAAACCACGGCCGCCGCGCGGAGGCCGCGCCGGACGATGGCGCGAGCCCTCGTCCTTGGCGCTGTGCTGACGCTGATCGCCGCCGCGTGTGGCGGAGGCGGTTCGCCCGCCCCGGCCACCGAGCCGCCGGCCAGCCAGCCCACCACTCCGACGGATGCCCCGCCCGTGGGCGGCGACGTCACGATCGGGTCGAACTACTCGGACCAGGTCCCGAAGGATGCCTTCGCGGCCATGGTCAACTACTGCGCCGGCCAGACCGGCGTCACGCCCAAGATCAACACGGTCGATCATGGTGCATTCCAGGACAGCATCAACTCGTACCTCCAGGGCACACCGGACGACGTCTTCACCTGGTTCGCCGGCTATCGAATGCGGTTCTTCGCCGGCCAGGGCCTGGCGACGCCGATATCCGATGTCTGGGCGAATGCGGGAAGCAACTACTCGGACGCGTTCAAACAGGCGTCCACGGGTGACGACGGCGAGCAGTACTTCATCCCGATGTACAACTACCCGTGGGTCGTCATCTACCGGAAGAGTCTCTTCACCGAGAAGGGCTACACCGTCCCTGCGACATGGGCGGAATTCATCGAGCTGGCCAAGAAGATCCAGGCTGACGGGATCGTCCCGCTGGCGTTTGCCGACAAGGACGGCTGGCCGGCGATGGGGACGTTCGATATCCTCAACATGCGCCAGAACGGCTACCAGTTCCACGTCGACCTGATGGCCGGCAAGGAGAAGTGGACGGACTCGCGGGTGAAGGATGTCTTCAACCTCTGGAAGGAGCTGCTTCCCTACGTCCAGCCGAACGCACTCGGGCGGACCTGGCAGGAAGGCGCCCAGTCGATGATCAACAAGGAAGCCGCGATGTACTTCCTTGGGACATTTGCGGGCGAGCAGGCGACCGATCCGGCCATCCATGACGACCTCGACTTCTTCCCGTTCCCGGTCCTCGGGAACCAGTGGGACAGCGAGAACGCCATCGACGCGCCGATCGACGGCCTGATGCTCAGCAAGTCGCCGGCAAACGCCGACGGCGCCAAGGCGCTTCTCGAGTGCATCGCGACCGGTCCGGCCCAGCTCGAGTTCCTCAAGTCGAGCCCGAACAACGTCGCGGCCGCCAAGGACGCCGACACGACCAGTTACTCACCGTTCCAGAAGAAGATGGCCGAGATCATCGGGAACTCCGGTGCGATCGCCCAGTTCCTGGATCGCGACACCCGGCCGGACTTCGCCGGCCCGAACGGCATGCAAGGCTTCCTGCAGACCTTCCTGAACGATCCGAACCAGGACCTGGATTCCTTCCTTGGAACGATCCAGTCCTTCTACGACTCCCTGCCTCCGCAGTGAGCCGGTGAGGTTGAACGAGACCCGTGACTGATC
>JBKJVO010000084.1:0-7173 GCA_046717305.1 Candidatus Limnocylindrales bacterium | reverse complement strand
CGGACGGGGGGTCCTGCCGTGGTTCGCGACCCCGGATAACGCGACACCGGGCGGCATCGGCGCCACACCCGGTGAGGGCATTTCCACGATGGACGGAATCGCAACCGCGGTCGGAGCCGCCGCATCGTGGCTGGAGTCCGCCTTCGACGGCGGGATGACCGCCCTCGGATTGACTGGCTCCGGGCGTCTGCCCACGATCCCCGCGGTCGTCGGATCCACGCTCGCCGTCGCGATCTGGATGGCATTCCTGCTCTTCAAGAAGCGGCGCCGCGACGAGGAGCCGACCGCACCCGTCGCGGTCCTCCAGGCCGCGGCGGCGACCGGGATCGGCCTGGGCCCCGGCGCTCCGACGCCCCTCGAGGAGGCCGACCCGGAGTCCCTCATGCCGCGCTGGCGGCGGCCGTCCCTGATCGAGGCTCGCAAGGTCGACCCGATCCGGTCACCCGGGCCGGAGCGCTCTCGTCTCGTCTTCACGCACGGCTTCGGGGAGATGGCGTCGGACGCCGAGCGCCGCACCGTTCGATACGCGGTGAGCCCGCTCCTCGACCGACCGGACGAGATCCGTGCCGCGCGGATCGGGGAGGTCTCCGCCGGAGACGAGGTCCAGATCCAGCAGCGATCGGGTGCCTACTGCCTCGTCCTCTGCCCGGATGGGCGCCAGGGCTGGATCCACCGCACCACGCTCGGCGACATTGTCCCGACCCCGCACCACGCGCTCGGCCGTGGCGGCACCTTCGAGATGGAGCCAGAGGCCGAAAACGCCCTCGCGGCCCTGCTCACGGCCCGCGGCCTTCGCTGAGGGGGACCCGGGCCGGCGCCCGCGCCCGGCACCCGGCTCAGGTGGCCGCTGCAGACCTCCTTCGGCGCTCGGGCTCCCGTCGCATGACCAGGATGTGCTGGTGCGCGATGTTCGGCACGAAGACGTTCGGATAGCCATACGGTCGCAGGCGCGTGCCGGCCTGGTACCAGATGACGTCGCCCTTTGGAACGAGTCCCACGGCGGCGCCGCGGGCCGCGAGGTCGGATCCCGTGAACAGGTACCTGCCGCCCTGGTAGGCATCGCGGACGATCAGCGCCGCATACCGCCCCGGCACGAGGACGCGGTGGACTTCGGCCAGGATCTCGGTCATCGCATCGAGGTACGCCGGGTAGTCGGCCGCGTTCGCCAGGTCCGCCGGGTGGTCCGTGACCATCGCATAGTCCGTTCGCCGGTTCGTCCACGCCTCGGATAGCGCACCACCGGACATCGTCATCGGGAGCTGGATGTTGTACGGCGGATCCGTCGCGACGAAGTGCACGCTGGCATCCGGGATCTCGCGAATGAGCTGCCGCGCATCGCCCACGCGCAGTTCGCTGCCCGACGGATCGAAGCTCCGCGGACCGCCCGGATCCTGCGGTCCGAGGTCGGCGAGGTCCGGTCCCAGCCCGCCGCGGACCGCCGACTCGGTCGCCACGACAGCGGCGTAGATCTCGGCCCATCGAGGCGACAACTCGATCCCGATCGCCCTGCGTGGCGTCCGTGCAATTGCCGCACCCAGGAGCGTCCCGCCGACGCCTGCGAACGGGTCCAGGACCAGCTCGCCCGGCTTCGTGAAGAACTCGATGAGCCGGGCCATGAGCCGCGGCGGCTTGTTCGCGCCGTGCTCGCGACGGAGCCCGTGGCCCACCTCCGACGGATACGCGGTCGTCCAGACGGACTTGGTGAAGTAGAGCCACTCCTCGCCGGTCAGCTCGTTGAGCTGGTTCCGGGGATGCGGTGCTCGGCGAGGGTCGGCCACCCGCGCAGCCTACGCGACGAAGCAGAGATCGGACTTATGGGCTCGTCATGTGGCACGATGCGGGCATGCCTGCGCGGTACCGGAGCGAGCGATTTATCGGGAGGGAACGCGAGATCTCCCGGCTGGCCGTTGCCCTGGACGCGGCCGCCGACGGCCGAACCGGTCGCCTCCTGCTGACTGGCCCGGGAGGGATCGGGGTCTCGCGCCTGATTGACGAGGCAGCCCGACGGGTGGAACGGCTCAGCCACCCGTTCAGCGTGATCCGGTGCCGGGCGACGGCGGGGCGCGCCGCCGTGCCGTACGCACCGATCGCGGAGGGCCTCCGCCACTTCCTCTCCGAACTGGAGGACGCGGAGCTCCGGCGCGTCCTCGGGCCGGCGATCGAGCCGCTCGGCCGCCTGGTCCCTGAACTCAGCGCGCGGTTCGATGCCCCGCCCCGCCCGAGGCGTCTCACGATCGCGCCGGAGCGTCGCGCCGCGTGGATCAACGAGGCGATCCGCGGTCTGCTCGAACGGGCCGGAGAGCGCCATCCCGTCCTGCTCGTGCTCGAGGACCTGCACCACGCCGACGGTGGAACACGCGGGCTCGCGACGTTTCTGGCCCGCGTCGCCCGGCCGGCCCGGCTCTGCATCGTCATGACCTTCGGGGGCGACGCGCTGCCGCGAGGCCACCCGTTCATCGCGGATCTCGCCGCGATCGCCGGCACGCCCGATCCGTCCGACCGGCTGAGCCTTGGACCGCTGGATCGCCATGAACTCGTGCAGCTCATCGCGGACATCGAGGGCGAGCGACCGACCGCTGCGACCGTCCTCCTGGTGGCCGACCGGTCCTCGGGCAATCCACTCCTCGCCGAGGAGATCCTCGCCGCACGCCGGGAACTCTCCGGCGTCTCACTGGGCGCGTCGCTGGAGGAGCTGGTCGCGGCCCGCCTCGCCCGTCGATCTCCGGAGTGCCGGCGGCTCCTGCGCCTGCTCGCGCCGGCCTGGCAACCGCTCAGCGAGGAGGAGGTCATGAGCGCGGTCGGAGCGTTCGAGCGCCTCGCCGTCTCGCTGCCTCCGCGGTCCTCGACACGACCTCGCCGTGCTGGCAGCGACCTCGAGCCGGACCTCCAGGCCGGGCTGGAGGAGGCGCTCGAGCATGGCCTGGCCATCCAGCTTCCGAACGGCAGGCTGGAGGTCCGCCACGAGCTGATCGCGAGCGCCATCGAGAACGACCTGCTGCCGAACCTGCGGCGGCGTCATCACGAGGCGATCGCCGAGGCCCTCGGCGGGAAGCCGGCGGAGGCGTTTCCCCATTGGCGAGCGGCGAACCGACCCGCCGCCGCCCGCGACGCCGCGATCGCCGCGGCGGCGGTCGCGGACGATCTCGACTCGCCCGTGGATGGCCTGGCCGCGCGCGAGACCGCCCTGGAACTGGGGGCCGCCGATGGCGATGATCGCGCCGAGATCGGGCAGTTCCTGATCCGGACCGGCGAGGTCGCCCTGGCCGCCGGACGGCCGAACCGGGCCCTCGCCTACCTGGAAAGCGCCGCGAGCCGGTTCGGTGAGCGCGCGGACCGCGCGGCCGTCGCGTCCCTCCACGAAGCCCTCGGGCGCGTGGCCCGGACGCTGGGAGACCACGAGCGGGCAGTCGTCGAGCACCGGCGTGCGGCCGCCACGGTGCCGCCCGGGCCGAGCTCTCTTCGTGCTCGCGTCCTCGCCTCGCTGGCCCAGACGCTCATGCTCCAGGGCCACTTCGCCGAGGCGGCCCGGACCGCGGAGGCGGCCATCGATGTCGCCCGCCTGGTGGGGCCGGACGCCCTGGCAATCGAGGGCCATGCGACCTGTACGCTCGGGATCGCGCGGGCGTGGAGCGCCGACCCTGCCGACGCCATCGGGCTGCTCGAGGCCGCCCGCGAGATCGCGCGCTCCACCGGGCACGCCGACGAGGCATTTCGAGCCACCCTCAATCTCGCGACCGGGCTCACGCTCCTTGGCCGACGCGACGATGCCATCGAGGTGACCCGTCAGGCGATCGAGGAGGCTCGGCGGGACGGCCTGGAGGTTGCCTACGGGAACGCCCTCCGCGGGAACATCGCCGAAGGCCTCTTCCTCGTCGGCCGCTGGGATGAGGCGCGTGACACAATCCGGACCGCGCTCGAGTGGAGCCCGGCGCCCGAGGCATTCGCCGACGCGAGCGTGACCGCCGCCATCCTTGAGGTGGAGTCGGGTGTTGACGAGCGGGCCGCGAGCCTCCTCGGCTGGCGACCGCTCCGGTTGGCGCGCGCGCCGGACCCGCAGCTGGAGGTGCCGGCGACACGTGCCGCGGCCTCCTTCGCCCTGTGGCGAGGGGACGTCGACGATGCCCGTCGCGCGGCTGAGCTCGGCTGGTCGCTCGTCCGACGCGCCGAGGACTGGGCGCTCACGGCCCGGATGGCGTCCACGTACCTGGAGGTCCAGGCGGCGATCGTCGCCGACGCCCACGAGCGACGGGCGCTCCCCGAGATCTCGGGGGCGCGTCAGCGGGCGCGCCGGGTGCTCGCCGAGACCGAGGCCGTGCTCCGGGCGAGCGGGGTGCCGCCGGAGGCGGCGAGCCGCAGAGAGGCCGAAGCCAACCTCGCGACGGTGCGCGCCTACGCCGCACGCATCGAGAGCCGGGAGGACCCGGCGCTCTGGGACCACGCGGCGCAGGCGTGGGAGCGTGTCGGAGAGCCGTACCAGGTCGCCCGCGCCCGGTGGCGGCACGCGGAGGCCCTCCTTCCGGCGCGGGACGCCCGCGAGGGCCGGGCTGCCGCCCGTGGTCCTCTTCTCGAGGCGGTCAGCATCGCGCGGAAGCTCCGCGCGCGGCCGCTTCTTCGGGCGCTCGAGTCGCTCGCGCGCCGATCGATGATCGTGCTCCCGCCGGAGCCCGATGGATCCGGAGCAGCGTCGCCCGATGGCCCGCCTGCCGAGGCCGGTTCCGACGCGCCGGTCTCAGTCGGGGTCAAGGCCTCCGGGCGGCGATCTTCAGGATTGCGCGAGGCGCTCGTCGGCGGCACGGAGAACGGCGCACGGAGCGTGGCCGGGCCGGTCGCGGTGGCCATCGTCGCGTCCGGGGAGGCACCGCGACCTGAAGCCGCGTTCGGAATCTCTCCCCGCGAGCGCGAGGTGCTGGGCCTCATCGTCCAGGGTCGCACGAATCGTGAGATCGGCGAGCACCTGTTCATCAGCCAGAAGACCGTCGGCGTCCACGTCGGGAATATCCTGGCCAAACTCGGGGTGTCGGGACGCGTCGAAGCGGCAATGGTTGCGGTGCGCCTGGACCTGGTGCCGACGCCGGGCGCGTAAATCGCCGACCTGGCGGGCCCGGAAGGACGGGATGGACAAGGAAGGACGGGCCGGACAAGGAACGAGACCCGGAGGAGGGTCCGGGTCTCGTTCGGAGCTGGTGGCCGGCAGGAGGGTGCCGGCTCAGGGTCTGTTGGTCAGGGGATCAAGCCCACCGTCGCATTGCGGCTTCGACGAGCGCGATGGCCGCGAGGGGCGAGACCGCGAGGGCGAACTGCCAGGCCCGCTGGATTCGATGCTTCATGTCTGGGCCACTCCTGGAGCTGTGGATGATTCCGACCGGTCTTCCACCGGGGCGCCTATCCTGCGGACCCCGAGGCGTGCCCTCAATCCGGCCAAAGTACTGAACGGGGGAGGACCTTCGGGTGGCTGGGCGCGAACTTTTCCGCACCCCGCTCCACCTGGCGCCACCCTTCCGGACAGTCCAACGACCCTGCCGACGGTAGCGGTGGGCGCTTAGCTGCGACTTATGTGGTGCCGGGCGGCACCGTTCGACCGGCGTGGACCCGCGATCGCCCGAGCGGTACCCTGCCGGCGATGAACATCCAGCTCTGCTACTCCGACGCATATGCGCGCGAGGTCGACGCCCGGGTCGTGGCCGTCGAGGCCGGCGACGCGCCGCTGGTCATCCTGGACTTGACCGTCTTCTACCCGGGCGGCGGCGGCCAGCCGTCGGACCGGGGGGTGCTGCTCCGGAGCCGGGATGGCCGGTCGTGGACCGTCCAGGGCGCGCGGAAGTCGGGCGGCGAGATCATCCACGAGCTGGAGAGCGGGGTGGAGCCGCCGACCGTCGGCGATCGGCTGCGCGTGGACCTCGACTGGGCGCGCCGGTTCGCGCTGATGCGGACGCACACCGCGCTCCACGCCCTATGCGGCGTGGTCTGGCGCGATTACGGAGCGCTGGTCACGGGCGGCAACATGGAGCCCGGCGCCGGCCGGATGGATTTCGAGTTCGAACGGATGAGCGGCGACCTCGTCGCCGAGATCGAGGCGACCGTCAATGCGGAGCTCGGGCGCGCTCGTGACGTTCGCGTGAACGTCCTCCCGCGTGACGAAGCGTTCGCGATCCCGGACCTGATCCGGACGAAAGTGAACCTGCTCCCGGCGGGGATCGAGGAGATCCGCACCATCGAGATCGTCGGCCTCGACCTCCAGGCGGACGGCGGCACGCACGTCGCCAACACTCGCGAGGTTGGCCAGATCCGGGTGACCGGCTACGAATCCAAGGGGCGGATCAACAAGCGGATCCGGATCGCGCTGGATGAGTAGCCCACAGGCGGTCAGGGGACGACCTCGAACCCCTCCGAAGCAAAGTCCGCGTCGAGGGTGAAGGCGCGGCTGATCGCCAGCTCTCGCATCAGGACGAAAGACACGGCGTCGGCGAGCGAATACGCCCGACCCGGTCGCCGTCCCAGCAGATCGGCCGCTGCAGCCATGCGCGCCATCCCGGCCGCCACGATCTCGATCCGGTTCGAGGTCAGCAACCGGTCGACGAGATCGAGGCCGAACCGTGGATGGACGCGAGCGACCGAGAGGGCGTGGAGTTCGGCCACGATCAGGTCCGTCGTCACCAGGCGCTGGGAGCCGGTCAGCAGCGCTCGGTACGTTGCGCTGGCCTCGGCGTGGTGGTTCGATCTCCGTCTCGCGGCGGCGAAGATGGCGCTCGTGTCGAGCAGAACGCCGGTCATTGCGCCGGGCGCCGGGCCCCGCTTCCCTCAGTCTCGAGCGCGTCGGCGAGATAGGCATCGTGCTGGACCGCGGGGTCGCCATGCGGCGTCGGGCCGTCGTCGTCGATCAGCCCGATGATCCCGAACGCCGGATCCTCTTCTGCCGGCGCGTTGGTCAGGTAGTCCGCGACGCTCTCTCGAAGGATCGAGCCCATGGACACACCTCGCGACTCGGCCAATCGCTTGAGCCGCCGATGTTGCGCGCGCGCCAACTGCACCTGGAAGGGAACGCTGTCGCTCATATCAGATCGGACGATATCATGACCCGTACCATCGTGCCAGTTCGAGTTCGGCTCCAGCCCTGCGCCACGGCCCCCTGCGCCTCGGGCCCCTGCGTCGGGCCCGCTCGAGCCGTCCTTGCAG
>JBKJVO010000083.1:0-5930 GCA_046717305.1 Candidatus Limnocylindrales bacterium | reverse complement strand
GGCCGGGGCCGCGTCGTCATGCGCGCCCAGGTGGCGTTCGAGGAGATCCGCGGGGATCGGATGGCGATCATCGTCACCGAGCTCCCCTACCAGGTGAACAAGGCCACCCTCCTCGAGAAGATCGCCGAGCTCGTCAAGGACAAGAAGATCGACGGCATCGCCGACCTGCGCGACGAATCGGACCGCGACGGAATGCGGATGTACATCGAGATCAAGCGGGACGCGAACCCCCACAAGGTGCTGAACAACCTGTTCAAGCACACGCCGATGCAGATGGCGTTCAACATGAACATGCTGGCCCTCGTCGACGGCCAGCCCCAGACCCTGCCGCTGAAGTCCGTCCTCCAGCATCACGTCGACCACCGGCGCGAGATCGTCCGGCGCCGTACGGAGTTCGACCTGGGCAAGGCCCGCGATCGAGCGCACATCCTCGAGGGCCTCAAGAAGGCGCTCGACAACCTCGATGCGGTCATCAAGACGATCCGCGAGTCGGCGGATACGGAAACCGCGCGAACGAACCTGGAGGTCCGCTTCGAGCTGTCCGAGCGGCAGGCCCAGGCGATCCTCGACATGCGGCTGGCCCGCCTCGCCGCCCTCGAGCAGAAGAAGATCGAGGACGAGTACCTCCAGGTGATCCAGCTCATCGCCGAGCTGGAGGACATCCTCGCCAACACGGCCCGGGTCCTCGCGATCATCAAGGACGAGCTCGCCGAGCTGAAGAAGAAGTACGCGGGCGAGCGCAAGACGCGCGTCCAGGAGGACGCCTCGCGAGACCTCACCGACGAGGACCTGATCGCCGACGAAGACGTCGTGATCACGATCAGTGGTCGCGGCTACATCAAGCGCCAGCCGGTCGCGACCTACCGCCGCCAGCATCGCGGCGGGAAGGGAATCATCGGCCACGTCACGCGCGAGGAGGACGCTGTCGAGCACCTCCTGGTCGCGAACACGCACGACTGGGCGCTCTTCTTCACGAACCGTGGCCGCGTCTTCTCGGCCAAGGTCCACGCGATCCCGGACGCCTCGCGACAGGCAAAGGGGATCCCGATCATCAACCTTCCGGGCGTCCAGGTGGAGGCCGGCGAAGTCCCGATGGCGACGATCACCCTGCCGACCTTCGCCCCCGGCAACTACCTCGTGCTCGCGACCACGAACGGGATCGTGAAGAAGACGCCGCTCGAGCAGTTCGAGCGGGTCCGATCCACCGGCATCCGGGCGATCACGCTCGATGACAAGGATGAACTCGCCTGGGTGGACGTCTCGTCCGGCCTGGACGACGTGATCATCGCCACGGCGCAGGGGATGCTGGCACGCTTCGCCGAGGGCGAGGTCCGCGCGATGGGCCGCGACGCCGCGGGCGTCATCGGGATCCGGCTGCTCAAGAAGGAAGGCGACCGGGTCGTCTCGATGAGCGTCGTGCAGGTCGGCGCGGATCTCCTGGTCCTGTCCGAGACCGGTTATGGCAAGCGCGTGCCCCTCGGCGAGTTCAGGCGGAAGCACCGCGGCGGTCAGGGCGTCCGGCTGATCGCGCTCGAGGGACGGAAGACCGGCGTGGTCGCGGCCGTCCAGCAGGTGACCGAACTGGACGAGGAGCTCGTCCTCGTGTCTGCCCACGGACAGGTGGTACGGACCGAGCTGAACACGATCAACCGGTATTCGCCGGCGGCGCGCGGCGTGATCGTGATGCGCCTGAACGAGGGTGACCGCGTCGTTGGGATCGCGGCGTTCCGGCCGGGGTTGGCAGAAGGGCGTGACACCGGCGACAATGACGATCCGGGAGCGGGTGACGCGGGTGACCGCGGCGGGCGCGCTCCGGAACGCGGCGCCTGAGCGTCGCGGTTGGGCCCGGCGAGCGGAAGGAGTCCTCCGTGTACGCGGACCAGTTCGAGATCTATAACGGCAACTCGAACCCGGACCTGGCCCGGAAGATCTGCCGATACCTCGGTTCGGAGCCGGGACGCCTCGAGGTCTTCCAGTTCGCCAACGAGAACATCTTCGTCAAGATCCTGGACAACGTCCGCGAGAAGGACGTGTTCATCGTCCAGCCCACCTGCCGGCCGGTCAACGACTCGATCATGGAGCTCCTGATCATGATCGACGCGTTCAAGCGGGCGAGCGCCGGGCGGATCACCGCGGTCGTCCCGTACTACGCGTATGGGCGATCGGACAAGAAGGATCAGCCGCGTGTCCCGATCACGGCGCGGCTCGTGGCGGACATGATCACGGTGGCCGGCGCGGACCGGATGCTCACGATGGACCTCCACCAGGGCCAGATCCAGGGCTTCTTCAACATCCCGGTCGATGAGCTGACCGCGGTCCACATCCTGTCGAACTACTTCAAGCACAAGCATCTCGAGGATCTGGTCGTGGTCACGGACCTCGGGTTCGCCAAGCGCGCCCGGACCTTCGCCGAGCTCCTCGACGCACCCCTTGCGATCATCGAGAAGCGGCGGGTCGGGAACCTGGATCGGGCGGAGCTGATGAACGTCATCGGCGACGTCCGCGGACGGCGGGCGGTCATCGTGGATGACGAGATCGATACCGCCGGCACACTCACGGAGACCGTCCGCGCGTTGGAGCGCGAGGGCGTCCAGGAGATCTACGCCTGCGCCACCCACGGGATCCTGTCCGACCCCGCCATCGAGCGGATCGCCGAGTCGTCGCTCCGGGAGGTCGTCCTCACGGACACCGTGCCGCTCCCGCCTGCGAAGCGCATCCCGACGATCACGACGCTGTCCATCGCCCCGCTCATCGGCGAGGCGATCAAGCGCATCCACCGCGGTGAATCTGTGGGCGCCCTCTTCAGCAGCGAGGTCGAGTTCACCCAGGAGATGCTGCTCTGGGAGGACGGCGTCGCGAAGAAGCTCGATACGCGGAACGAACCGGACCATGAGGCCGGCGGCGATGACACCCTCGACGCGGCGATGCTCGCTGCGACCAAGGCAGGAGATCGATGAGCCTGCAGCTCCACCGACCGGACGGCAAGAGCGGCCTGGAGCCGCGCGTCGTCGTCGAGCGCGATTGGCGCCGCCAGCTCCGCTCGTCCCGCTGGGGCGCCGCGCTCGCCAACGGGCGGCTGCCGGAGCTCAAGAACCCGGAGATGAACCCGACCTCGGTCGGCCGCTCCGTGATGCTGTGGCTCGGGCTCGCCATCGTCACATTCATCACCCTCGTGATCGGCTACGGCACCGGCTTCTGGTCGCTGGCCGGCTGAGGGGCCGCACATGCGCGTTCCGTTTTAGCTAGCCGGCCCCCGGCGTCGGTCGGGAGCACCTCGGCTAGACTTTGCCGGTCATGCTGGGATTTCTTTCGCGCTTCGTCGACTCCAATGACCGTGAGCTCAGGCGGATTCAGCCCTTCGTCGATGAGGCGAACGCGCTCGAATCCGAGATCACGGCCCTCTCCGACGCCGAGATCCGAGTCCGCGTCACCGAGATCCGGGCGGAGATCGCCGAGATCGCGATTCCGGATGAGCCGTCGGACGACGAGCTGCATCACCCGGACCTCGAGCGCCGGCGCGAGCTCTCGAAGGCGCGTCGCAAGCACGAGAACGCCCGCATCCAGGCCGCCCTCGACGGCGTCCTGCCCGAGGTTTTCGCGATGGCTCGCGAGGCCATGCAGCGGACGCTCAGGATGCGCCATTTCGACGAACAGCTGATCGGCGGGGCGGTCCTCCATCAGGGGAGGATCGCCGAGATGAAGACGGGCGAGGGCAAGACCTTCGTCCCGACGCTCGCGGCGGCCCTCAACGCGCTGGCCGGCCGGGGCGTCCACCTCGTCACCGTGAACGACTACCTGGCCCGGCGCGACCCCCAGTGGATGGGCCCGGTCTTCCACTTCCTGGGCCTGAGCGTCGGGATGATCACCCACGACGCCTCGTTCGTCTTCGAGCCAGGCTATCCGACCAATGACGAGCGCCTGATCAACCTGAAGCCCGTCACGCGGCGCGAGGCCTATGCGGCCGACATCACGTACGGCACGAACAACGAGTTCGGATTCGATTACCTCCGCGACAACATGGTCACGGAGCTGGATCAGCGGGTCCAGCGCGAGCGGTTTTTCGGGATCGTGGACGAGGTCGACAACATCCTCATCGACGAAGCCCGGACGCCGCTCATCATCAGTGGTCAGGCGGAGGAGTCGGGTGACCTCTATTACCAGTTCGCCCGCCTCGTCCCGCGGATGTCCGAGCGCCCCGATGGCGACGAGGAGGGCGGCGACTACTTTGTCGACCTCAAGGACCGCGCCGTCTCGCCCACCGAAGATGGCGTCGACAAGATGGAGAAGCTCCTCGGCGTCGAGAACATGTACGACGCCGACCCGCGCCTGGCGCGGCATTTCGAGCAGGCCCTCCGCGCCCACGCGCTCTACAAGCGCGACCGCGACTACATCGTCAAGGACGGCGAGATTGTCATCGTCGATGAGTTCACCGGACGCCAGA
The DNA here is from genome assembly GCA_046717305.1 of Candidatus Limnocylindrales bacterium. Lineage (GTDB taxonomy): Bacteria > Chloroflexota > Limnocylindria > Limnocylindrales > CSP1-4 > UBA5189. The sequence continues at coordinate 1,489 of JBKJVO010000083.1, read as the reverse complement.
TGCCGGGCCGCCGCTGGAGCGAGGGCCTCCATCAGGCGGTCGAGGCGAAGGAGGGCCTCCGGGTCCAGCGCGAGAGCGTCACCCTCGCCACGATCACCTTCCAGAACTACTTCCGGCTCTACGACAAGCTCGCCGGCATGACCGGCACGGCCATGACGGAGGCCGAGGAGTTCAACAAGATCTACAAGCTGGAGGTCGTGGCGGTCCCGACCCACCGGCCGATGATCCGGGACGACGGGACGGACCTCGTCTACCGCAACGAGAACGCGAAGTTCAACGCGGTGATCGAGGAGATCACCGAGATGCAGGAGCTCGGCCGGCCGGTCCTCGTGGGCACGGTCTCCGTCGAGAAGTCGGAGCGCCTTGGCGATCTGCTCGAGCGGCGCGGCGTCAAGCACGAGGTCCTCAACGCGAAGTTCCACGAGAAGGAGTCGCAGATCATCGCGCAGGCGGGCCGGACCGGCGCGGTCACGATCGCCACGAACATGGCCGGACGCGGCACGGACATCCAGCTCGGCGGGAACCCGGCCGGCCTCGCGTCCGATCTGCTCCATCAGCGCGGACTGAATCCGGCCGAGGTGGACAAGGCCACGTACGACGAGGCGTACGCCGAGGCGAAGCTGGTCTGCGACGAGGATCACGAACGCGTCGTCGGAGCGGGCGGCCTCCATATCGTGGGCACCGAGCGCCATGAGAGCCGGCGGATCGACAATCAGCTCCGCGGTCGTGCAGGACGGCAGGGCGACCCTGGGTCGTCGCGGTTCTACCTCTCGCTCGACGACGACCTGATGCGCCGGTTCGCGTCCGATCGCGTCACCGGCCTCATGGAGCGCCTGGGCCTGGACGACGACACATACATCGAGTCGGGGATCGTCGGCAAGACGATCGAGAGTGCCCAGAGCCGCGTCGAGGGATTCAACTTCGACATCCGGAAACGCGTCGTCGAGTTCGACGACGTGATCAATCGGCAACGCGAAACGATCTACGCGGAGCGCGACAAGGTCCTCCGCAACGAAGACCTCACCGAAACCGTCCGCGCCTTCCTCGAGGAAGAGATCGACACCCTCGCCGATACCCATCTGAGTGGCGCCGTCGCCGAGACCTGGGCGATGGACCAGCTCGTCGAGGCCCTTCGGCGGATGGGCTTCACGCCCGAGGAAGTGACCGAAGACGAGCTGTGGGACCTCCGCACCCGCGAAGCGGTCGTCGAGCACCTGCATGATCTCGCCGGCCAGAAGCTCGATGCCCGCGAGGCGGAGATCGGCCCCGAGTGGACACAGATCGAGCGGTTTGTCCTCCTCCGGACCGTTGACTCGCTGTGGGTGGAGCACCTGACCGAGCTGGACGACATGCGGCGGGGCATCGGGCTCCGTGGCTACGCCCAGCAGGACCCCTTGAACGAGTTCCGCAAGGAGGCCTTCCGGCTCTACGAGGAGCTGAGCGGCTTCATCCGCCGCCAGGTCGCGAGCACGATCTTCCGGGTCACGCT
>JBKJVO010000082.1:0-8792 GCA_046717305.1 Candidatus Limnocylindrales bacterium | reverse complement strand
GGCTGCCGCGGTTGCCGACGACGCCGGGAGCGGCCTGGCCGCGCGACTGCGCACCCGCGGTGGCCGCCGTCTCGACGAGGACCTCGTCGTGGACCCCGGGCTTCGTGCCGCGATCGACGCTGCACTCGCGGGAGCCGGCCGGGCGTATCTCGCGACGCGCCACGTGCTCGCCGCGCTGGATGGAGAGCGCGGCATCGCGGTCGTCGCCGACGGAACGCCCGGCGGCTCAGGCCGGGAGAATGGGGCTTCGCGCGAGGCGGAGGTGGCGTTCCTGGGGTTGCTCGTGGCCGCAGGGGGCGGCGTCCTCGTGGATGCCCTTCGACGCGACGGGACCGGTGCCGCCGGTCGACTCCTCGCCCGAGCCGCCTGGGTGCCGGACCTCGCGTCTGCGCTTGCGCTCCAGCCGCATCTTCCGCCCGGCTGGAGCGTGGTGACCCGCGACGGGACGGCAGTCGTCGGCGCGGTCGTGGTCCGCCTCGGCACGGGCGATCGCGTCCTCGAGGCACGCGCCGAGATGGAGCGTGGGCTCGCAGAGCTGCGTGCCGCGGAGGAGATCGATCGAACGGCATCGTCGGCCGCCACCGAGGCGGGCCTCGCGCTGTCCGCGGCGCGCTCGGCGCTGGATTCCGCCCGCACTGCCGAGACCGTCACAACGGGCAGCCGGCGGGCGGCCGAAGACGCCGAGCGCGTCGCCGCGAGGCGACTGGAGGCGCTCGTCCGGGAGGCAGGATGGCATGCCGCACAGGCGGAGCGCCTCGCCGGTGAGGTCGAACGGGCGCGCGCTGCCGTGCCCGACGACCTGCCGTCGGCCGGTGCCACCGATCCGGGTCCGGAGCGCGACGCGCTGGAAACGTGGGAGGCCCGTGCCAACGAGCTGCGCTCCCGTCGAGACCGTCTGGCTGCTGTCGTCGCCGAGGTCGACGGTGCGCGCCGGGAGGCCGAGCGACGCCGGGCCGGGGCCGAGGCGGCCATCGCCCTCGACGAGAGCAGGATCGCGACGGCGGACCGGGCGATGGCGGAGCGGACGGATCGGGAGCACGCGCTCGCCGGCGAACGCGCGACGCACGCGGCGGTGCTGGCCGAGGCCGCCGTTCGCGACGCCGAGATGCGGGCGGCGCACGAAGTCCTGCTCACGGCCGATGCGGACGACCGGGCCGGGCTCGTCGCAGCGGAACAAATCGCCGCGGCCGCCCGGGATCGACTCCGGACGGCGGAGGAACGCGCACGCGCGGAGGAGCATCGAGACCTCGAGGCTCGCCTGGGTCGCGATGCCCTGCGCGAGCAGGTGCACGTGGAGCTCGCCGGCCTCGGGCGCCTGGCGCTCTTGCACCTCGAGGCGGTCAGTCGTGGGGGAGTACCGGCGAGCGACACGGCCCGTGGCCCGGAGATCGACATCCCGATCGTCGATGCAGACGAGTCCGATGCGGCCGACGAGGCGGCGCGACTCTCGGCCGCATTGGAAGCGGCCGGCGACCAGTGGGCCACGACCGCCCCGTCGACTGAGGTTCCGGGACCCGGGCGCCTTGCGGCACTCCGCCGGCGCTACCACGAACTCGGTGCAGCCAATCCGTACGCCATCGAGGAGTATGGCTCGGTTCGGACCCGCCTCGACGAACTCGAGCGTCAGGACCAGGACCTGCGCGGCGCGATCGCGAAAACGCGTTCCCTCATCGCCGAGCTTGATGGTCTCATCTCCGCGCAGTTCCGGACCACCTTCCAGGCGCTCGAAACGCGCTTCGACGCCAGGTTTCGCCAACTGTTCGGCGGCGGGTTTGCCCGGCTCACGCTCACGGACCCCACGGATCTGGCTGCGACCGGCGTGGAGATCGTGGCCCGGCCGCCCGGCAAGAAGCCGCACGCCCTGGCGATGCTCTCGGGCGGTGAGCGGGCCCTCACCGCCGTTGCGCTCCTGTTCGCGATGCTCGAGGTCCGGCCGGTGCCGTTCTGCGTCCTGGACGAGGTGGACGCGGCCCTCGACGAGGCGAACGTCGGGCGGTTCACCGCGGCGCTCCGCGAGCTTGCCGAGCAGACCCAGTTCGTCGTCATCACGCACAACCGCGGCACGATCGAGATCGCCGATGCCTTGTACGGTGTGACCGTGGGCGACGACTCCGTCAGCCGGGTCATCAGCCTTCGCCTGGACGAGGCGACGGAGCTGGCCGAGCGCCGCCCAGGTCCCGTCGCCGTCGGGCCAGCCACCGACCCGGCCAGCCACCCCGCGTCCGGGGAGGCCACCAACCCGGCGACCGGGCAGGCCCCGGAGCCGGTGTGATCGTGGTTCCGGAAGCCGGCACTCCCGGGCCCGTGGACCTCGACGTCGGTCTCGCGCGCAGCCGGGCCGGTTTCATGGGTCGCCTCCGGGGCCTCTTCGGCGGCGTGGAGATCGCCGCGGCCGATTGGGACGAGATCGAGGAGGCGCTCATCGCCGGCGACATCGGCGCTTCTCTCGCAGCCCAGGTCGTGGAACGGGCGCGTTCGCGTCGCGATGCCCCGTCGGGAGAAGCGGCCGTCCGGGCGGAACTGTCCGCGCTTCTTGCGCCTCGCGACCCCGACTGGGACCTCCGCCCCAGCGTGGAGGGGCAGCCGACGGTCATCCTCGTCGTCGGCGTGAACGGCACCGGCAAGACGACGACGATCGGCAAGCTGGCCCATCGCGAATCTCGGGCGGGCCGTCGCGTCCTGCTCGCGGCGGCGGACACGTTCCGCGCCGCCGCGACGGAACAGCTCCGGATCTGGGCAGATCGCTCCGGGGCGGATCTGGTCGCGCACGCCTCGGGGGCGGATCCTGGGGCCGTGGTGTACGACGCGCTCGACGCCGCGATCGCCCGAGGCGCGGACGTTGTCATCGCGGACACGGCCGGCCGCCTGCACACGAAGAGCAACCTCATGGACGAACTCGCGAAGATCCGTCGTGTCGTGGACCGCCGGCTGCCCGGCCTGATCCCGGAGACGCTCTTCGTGCTCGATGCGACGACGGGTCAGAACGGGCTCGCCCAGGCGGTCGCCTTCCACGCGGCGGTGGGGCTCACGGGGATCGTCCTGACGAAGCTCGACTCCACGGCGCGCGGCGGCATCGTCTTCGCCATCGAGGATCAACTCCGCGTGCCGGTCCGGTTCGTCGGCGTCGGGGAGGGCCCGGACGACCTGCTGCCGTTCGATCCTGATCGCTTCGTCGCCGCCCTGTTCGCCGCGGATGGCGGGTGACCCGGCCCTGGCCGGCACGCGCCGCCACACTCGCGGCCCTGGCCGCCCTCGTCGTTGCCGGCTGTCTCACCGACGCTCCGACATTCTCGCCCGAGCCGACCGTCACCCCTGAGCCGGAGCCGACCGCGACGATCACGGCCTGGCCGCTGAACACGACTGTCTGGTACGGCGGCCTGGTCATGACGTTCGGGACGGCGATCTCGACGATCGATGCGAAGGGTGGCCCGGTCGCGGTGGACGTCAGCATCGGGAACCCCGGGGCAGGGGACGCATCGCTGGACGGGCCGCTCCGGCTGATCGCCGACGGCCGGGAAGTCGAACCCAGCCGGGAGACGGTGCTGCCGCTCGTGCCGGGCGGCGGCATCACGCGGACGACCGTCGTCTTCGAGGTGGATGGCGCCTTTCCCGTGGCCGATTCCGCGATCTGGGTCGGACGACCCGAGGAGCACCGGGCGATCGTGCCGCTCGTTCCGGGCCTGCATGAGACCGTCACCCTGCAGCCGATCAGCGTCGATGTCGCCGTCAAGGGGCAGGCGGGGTCGCTGTTCGTGGAGCTCCACGAACTCGAGCTCCGGGCGGACCTTCCGGACTGGGACCAGGAGCTCGGCTCGAGCGTGCTCGCGCTGACGTTGACCTATGACGCGACCTTCCGCTCGGACTTCTCCGGCGGGTTTGCATTCACCGAAGCGAACGTCGCCTTGCGCCTGCCGGACGGCACGATCGTCCAACCGCGCCGCGACGGCCACAGCCAGTCGGTGCTGATCATCCTGGCGAGGGACCGCGAGATCCAGTTGCAAAGCCGGTTCGAGGTCCCGGTGCCCGGGGTCGGCACGTACGCGTTCGTGGTAAAGGACGGCGCGGCGACGACCGACCTTCCGTTCACGATCGAGGTCCCCTGACCTCGATCCCGCGGGGCGTCTGCCGGTCCGTCGTCCGGGGCCGCGGGATCGATGCGCTACACTTCCGCCACCCCGGTGTCGCCAGAACTCGCGCACCATCCGGCCAACGCGGTTCACGCGACCCCGGCACCGAGCCCGCAGGAGATCCGCAGGACCCGTGTTCGACGCCCTCAGCGACCGGCTGCGCCGTACGCTCGCCACCCTTACCGGCCGGGGCCGGATCAGCGAGGCGGACGTCGATACCGCGTTGCGCGAGATCCGCCTCTCGCTGCTCGAGGCCGATGTCAACTTTCGCGTGGTCAAGGATTTCGTCACGCGCGTTCGGGGGCAGGCCGTCGGCGCGGAGATCCTGGCCAGCCTGACGGCCGGTCAGCAGGTCGTGAAGATCGTCCACGACGAGCTGGTCGCGCTGCTCGATGTCGGTGATCGAACGTTCCGGCTGCAGGGCAATCCGGCGGTCATCGCCCTCGTTGGGCTCCAGGGCTCGGGCAAGACGACCTCCGCCGCGAAGCTCGCCCGACACATCGTCAAGCAGGGGCGCCGGCCGCTCCTCGTCGCCGCGGACCCGTATCGGCCGGCCGCCGCGGACCAGCTCGAGACGCTCGGACGGGCGCTGGACATCCCGGTCCACCGGGCCCCGGACGGCACGTCCGTCGTGGACATTGCCCGCGGCGGCCTGGACGCCGCGCGCCGGCTCGTCCGCGCCACGGTCATCCTCGACACCGCCGGCCGCCTGTCCATGGACGAGGCGCTCATGGCGGAGATCGCCGCCCTGAACAACGCGGTCCATCCGGTGGAGACGCTGCTCGTCGTCGATGCGATGACCGGCCAGGAAGCCGTTTCGGTGGCCCAGGCATTCGCCGCCGCGGTCCCGGTCACCGGCCTCATCCTCACGAAGATCGATGGCGACGCCCGCGGCGGCGCCGCGCTGTCGATCGCCTCCGTGAGCGGCATCCCGGTCAAGTTCCTGGGCAGCGGCGAGAAGTCGGACGACCTGGAGGTCTTCCACCCCGACCGGCTGGCCGGCCGGATCCTCGGCATGGGCGACGTCCTGACGCTCGTGGAGCGCGCCCAGGAGGTCGTGGACGTCGAGGCGGCCCAGAAGCTCGAGGCAAAGCTTCGAAAGGCCGAGTTCACCCTGGAGGACATGCTCGAGCAGCTCCAGCAGGTCCAGAAGATGGGTCCGATCGGGCAGCTCGTGTCGATGATCCCCGGGCTCGGCGGGATGGCCAAGGAGGCGCAGGATGCCGTGGACCGCGGCGACATGAAGCGGACCGAGGGCATCATCCGGGCGATGACGCCGCGCGAGCGCCGGAGTCCGGGCATCCTCAACGCATCGCGCCGCCGCCGCATCGCGGCCGGCTCGGGAACGAACCCGACGGACGTCAACCGGCTGGTGAAGCAGTTCGGGGATATGCAGAAGGTCATGAAGCAGCTTTCGACGATGCGGGGGAAGGGCCTCGGCGGCGCCGTCCTCGGCCGCCGGTAGCCGGAGGCACCATGGACACGAAACCGGAGGATCAAGTGGACCACGGCGCTCCCGATGCGATGCCGCCCGCCCCCTTGGGCGGCGCGCCGCCGACCGTTGAATCCGTGGCCGTCGAACCCGCGGACGTCGCACCGCAACCCGACGCGCCCCGGGCCGCAGATGTCGCATCTCCGCCGGACCAGGCCCAGGCCGCGTCGGCCAGTCCGGGCGGCAGTCGGGCGCGCTGGCTGATCGGCGGCGGTATCGCGCTGGCGGCCGTCGCCGGGCTCGTGCTGGCGGTGACGCTGCTCGGTGCCCGCCCGCTGCCCGAGGTCTTCAGGTACGTGCCGGCCGACAGCGCGGTGGTGGTCGAGCTGCGACCGGAGCTGCCGGGCGACCAGCGCCAGCATCTCGGCAACTTCCTCGCCCACTTCCCGGGCTTCGAGGATCAGTCCATCCTGGACGTCAAGATCGACGAGGCCCTCGACCGGATGATCGGCCAGTCCTCGGGCGGGACGGTTGACTACCCGACACAAGTGAAGCCGCTCCTGGCCGGTCCGATGACCGTTTCGATGACCACCGCTGGCCTGCGCGACGTCATGTCCGGGGATGCGTCCGGTGGATTCCTCCTCGTCGCGAGCACGGACGGCAAGGCCACCTGCGACTCGGTCTTCGGGTCCACGACCGTGGGCGAGACCCACCGTGCCGTCGAGATCCGATCGATCGGCGGGGCACTGTTCATCTCCTGCGCCGTTCACGACCGGTACATGCTCCTCGGAAACGCCGAGGCAATCCGCGACGGGGTCGACGCCCGCCTCGACGGCAAGGGCATCGATGGGAACTCGACGTTCCAGACCGCGCGGAACTCGCTCGCGGGTGACCAGCTCGCCACGATCTTCGCGAGCGGCGCCGCGCTCCAGGATCTCCTGAGCGAAACAGCGGCTCAGCTCGGCCAGGCTCTGCCGGAGACCGCGATCGCGCCGTGGACGATCGCCGGCCTCCGGGTCATCGACGATGCCCTCGTGTTCGACGCGTACGCCCCGCCTCTGGCGGCGCCATCGCTGCCGCCCGGCGCCCCGAGCCTCACGCCCGCCGCCGAAAGCCGATTTGCCGGAACGCTGCCGGAGGACACGCTCGGCTTCGTCGAAGTCCATGGCGTGGGGGCGCTCTTGCAGCGCGGCATCGCCCAGATGCGCGCGGATCCGGCACAGGCCGATGCCATCGCGCAACTGGAGCAGGGGCTCCTGATGCTCGGCGGGACGGACAACCTGATCGGCTGGATCGACGACCTCGGCATCGCCGTCCTCCCGACCGGCGACGCGGTTGGCGGCGCCGTGCTCATCCGGGGGACGGACGCCGATACCGTGGCAGCCCGCCTCACCCAGGTCAGGAATCTGCTCGTCCTCGCCTCAACCGGAACGGACATGACCGTCCGGGATACCGAGCATGACGGCGTGACGATCACGACGGTGGATCTCGGCGATCTGCCGACGCTGCTCGGCGACCTCGGGGTCCCCGGGGACTTCGGCAGCGCCCGCCTCCAGTTCTCGATGGCCGCCCAGGATGACCTCCTGCTCGTCGGTATCGGGGAGGGCGTCATCGAGCGGATTCTCGACGTCGAATCAGCCTCCTCGCTCCAGGCGTCGGCGTCCTACCGGCGGGCGATCGAGGTGGCCGGACCCCGAAATGACCTGCAGGTCTACGTCGCCATCGACGCGATCATCGGGGTGGTCGAGTCGTTTGCTTCGGCCGAGGATCTCGCAACGTGGAATCGCGACATCAAGCCGTATCTCGAGCATTTCGCGGCCGGCGCGTGGTCGTCCACGAACGTCGTGACCACCAGCCGGGCGAGGATCGTCCTCACCGTCAAGTAAGCTACCGGGCCGGCGAAGGCCCGGACCACCTGGAGGAACCCGTACAGCATGGCCGTTCGAATTCGACTGACGCGCGTCGGCGCGAAGAAGCAGCCGGCATACCGCGTCGTCGTCGCCGACTCGCGGAATGCCCGCGACAGCCGCTCGATCGAGACGATCGGGCACTACAACCCCCGGTCCGAGCCGGTGGAGTTCGTGATCGACGCCGAGAAGGCGAAGGCATGGCTCGGCAAGGGCGCCCAGCCGTCGGACACCGTGGCTCGCCTGTTCCGGGCCGCGGGCGTCCTGCCCGCAGCGAAGTAGGCCGCGACGTGGCTGCCAAGGAACTCGTCGAGTACGTCGCGAGGTCACTCGTGGACAACCCGGAGGCCGTCACGGTGACCGAGGTCATCGATGCGGACGGGACCGTCATCGAGCTGCATGTCGCCGCGGACGACATGGGCAAGGTCATCGGGCGGAACGGCAGCGTCGCCAAGGCGCTCCGGACGCTCCTGAAGGTCACCGCCGCCCGGGACGGCGGCCCGGTGACGCTCGAGATCCTCTGAGCGACGCCGAGCCCACCGCGGGCACGCGCCTGGTCGTTGGCCTCGTCCGGGGGCTGCACGGCCTCGGCGGGGTCGTTCGGGTCGAGGTCCTGACGGACCGGCCCGAGGACCGCTTCGCGCCCGGGCGTGTGCTGCATCGGGAAGGCACGACCGCGCCCCTCACGATCGTGACGGCGGGGCCGGTCGAGGATGGTCCCGGGTGGCGGATCCATTTTCGCGAGGTCTCGAACCGATCCAGGGCGGAGGGCCTGCGAGATGCCTACCTCGAGGCCGTCGTGGACCGCGCGACTGACCTGGAGCCAGGGTCCGTCTACTGGCACGAGGTCATCGGCACCGAGGTCCGCGGTCTCGACGGGAGGCTCCTCGGCACGGTAGCCGACGTCTATCGCGTCGGCGAGGCCGAGGTCTTCATCGTCAGCGGGGGACCGGTCGGCGAGTTCGACGTTCCCGTCGTGAAGGACATCGTCCGGGCGTTCGCGCCAGAGCGTGGCGAGATCGTCGTTGACGAGACCATCCTGGATCTCGGCGGTGCGCCGGTCGACGAGCCGGTCGCGCGACCGCCGCGCAAACGCCACCGGTGGTCCCGCCACGGCAAGGGCGGCGCCGGTCCGTCGTCTGCTGCGGGCGCGCCCGCGGAGGGCGGGGGCATGAAGTCACGGCCCGAAGGCGACTGAGGTGCGAATCGACCTCCTGACCCTCTTCCCGGCGATGCTCGAAGGCCCCCTCTCGGGGAGCATTCCTGGACGAATCCGCGAGCAGGGGCTGGCCGACATCCGCGTCCACGACCTCCGCGAGTGGGGCC
>JBKJVO010000081.1:0-5432 GCA_046717305.1 Candidatus Limnocylindrales bacterium | reverse complement strand
TCGGCCGCGTCGAGCGCGTCGAGGGCCGCCCGCATCGCGGCGATGTGATCGGGCGTCGTGCCGCAACAGCCGCCCACGATCCGGGCGCCCGCCGCCACGAGGCGGGGCGTGACCGTCCCGAAATACGCGGCGTTCGCCGCATAGACGAAGCGTCCCTCGAGCCGCTGTGACAGCCCGGCGTTGGGCATGATCGAACGCGCCGGCTCGCCGTCGGCCGGTCGGCCCATCGCCGTCAGGGCGTCGAGGCAGGCCGTCGGGCCCGCGCCGCAGTTGACCCCGACCGCATCGGCCCCGGCGGCCGCGAGCGAATCCGCGGCGGCCCTCGGGCTGGTGCCGTCGGCGAGGACGAGTTCCTCACCGAACGTCAGCGAGGCGATGACCGGCACATCCGATGCCCGCCGGGCCTCGTCGACGGCCAGCATGAGCTGCCCGAGATCCGAGAACGTCTCGAGGACGATCACGTCCGCGCCGCCCTCGAGCAGCCCCACGATCTGCTCACGGAAGGTGGCGCGGGCGACCGGTTCCGGAATGTCCGGCGAACCGCGCGTCGGTGGGCCGAGCGGGCCAACGGAACCACCCACCAGCGCGTCGCGGCCGCTCACCTCACGGGCCTCGCGGGCGAGCTGGGCCGCCCGCCGGTTGAGCTGGCCGACGCGGGCCTCCAGGCCCCAGGTGGCGAGTCGCTGACGATTGGCGCCCAGCGTCAGGGTCTCGATGAGCTCGGCGCCTGCCTCGAGATATTCCCGATGGGCAGCCCCGACCAATTCCGGATGGCTCGCCACGAGCTCCTCGAGGCAGGCTCGCTGGGGCACGCCCCGGCTGAACAGGAGCGTGCCCATCCCGCCGTCGACGAGGATCGGGCGGGCGGCGAGACGACTCCGGAAGCGCTGCCGCGGCAGGCCGCCGGACGATCGCTCAGTCATCGGCCGGACGCCGCGGTCTGGATCGCCGCGGTCTGGATCGCCGCGTCGGTGGCAGGCTCGAACGTCGGCCCCGTCGTGGGCGTCAGCAGCGTCTCGGTCTCGGTCCCGGTCGGCATGGTCACGGCTCCTGGTCCCGCCGCGTCTCGCGGGGGGCGGCATACGCGTGGGCGTCGGACGATGGGACCGAACATGGGAAGACCCTTCCTGCCCGGAAGGGTCTCGACGAGAGTTCCCTTATCGTGCAGGAGAACCTGCCCGGGCTTGGCACCTTGCCGACGCGACGTCGGTAGGTTGTCGTGGCTTCAACGGGCCGGTCCCTCCGCCACTCTTGATAAGCACTCTTCAGTTGTCGGCCCATGGTGCCCCAGACGGGCCGGATGAGCAAGAGCATGTACTCGTCCAGTACGTCCGTGACACATCGATGCCGACAGAGCCCGGATCCACCGATCGCTGACGGCTTACGACGGGATGTCGCCCGGGCGGTCGATGTCGACGATCGTGGCGCCGACGGGGTCCAGGGTGAGCCAGACGGGGGCGGGGATCGAGGCGGAGCCGAGCTCCACGAGCAGCTCGCGGAGGGACCGGCCACCGCGGTCGAGGACGGTTCTCCCTGCGGTGAGGGCGGCCGCGGTATCGAGCGCCATCGGCAGCGACTGGATCCGGCCTGGAACCTCGAGGACGACCGCACGTCGCTCTGGGCCGACAGCGCTCGCGAGACGATGGAGCACGGCGGGGACCATCCGTGGCATGTCGCCGCCGACGACGAGCGAGACGCGCGTCTCCACGGCCGACAACGCGGCGACGAGCCCGACGAGCGGGCCGCCGAACGGCTCGGGGTCGTGGACGACCCGGACACGGTCCGCAAGAGCGGTGGGGATCGATGGCGCCACGCCCGGCGCGGCGACGACCACGACGTGCCCGGCCACCGTCGCCACGGCCGCGATCGCGTGATGGAGAAGCGGGCGTCCGCCCAACTCGGCGGCCATCTTGTCCGACCCGAACCGCGACGCGCGACCCCCGGCGAGGACGATCCCGGTAACGTCGCCGAGCGGGAGCATGGGCGCGCTCACGCGTCTCCCTCCGGCTCGCGTGGCGCACGAGGCCCGGGGACGTGCCCGGCCGCCGTTCGGGCAAGGATCCCGCGCCGGTTGAGGTCCTCGAGGAGCGGCATGACGACCCGCCGGCTCGTGCCCGTGGCGTCGCGGAGCGCAGCCGGCGCGAGCGGCCCGCGGCGCGCCATCGCCACGGCCGTGTCCTCCAGCGCCCGGAACGCGGACGTACTCCACGCAAGATCGTCACCCACCCTCACGATCCGCCCCGCCTTCTCCAGGGCGCGGATCCCCTCGGGCGGGCAGCCGGTGATACCGGCCGCGTCGGACAGGTCCGGGGGCGCCGGCACGTCCAGAAGCGCCTCCAGGCGGTCCATCGCCACGGCGAGGGCGGGAGTCGGTCCGGCGACTCGAGACGGATCGCGGAGACGGTCTCCGTCTCGGGCCAGCCGACGACGGGCGACGAGGTCGTCGATGACGACGGCAATCGCGGCGTCCGCCGTCGCGGCATCCTCATGTCGGATCGCGACCAGGCGTCGGAGCGCTGTTCGGAGGCCCGGCCGAAGGGACCCCAGCGCAAGGCCCGATTCGAGCGCGTGGTCGCGATGGTGCAGCACCACCGCATCGATGGCGGCGATCTCCAGGGCGTCCCGGACGTCGGGTGCCAGGACGAGACCCGGGCCGACCGTCGGGTAAGCGCCGCCGGATCGCGCGAGCGAGGCCGCCGCCGCCGCCGCCACGCGTTCCGAGGAGACGGCCCCGTGCAGCGCAACCACGGCATCGGCCGCGGCATCCACATCGCCTTCGGCGACGGCCGCGGCGAGCCCGGCGAGCCGCTCCGGCGTGGCGCGCCGCCGGGCGACCCCCTGCGCTGGTCGTGGATCCAGGACGACAAGGCCCGCCACGATGTCGCCGGGCGAGGGTCGGCGGACCACGCCGCGATCCCCGACGAACGTGGCAATGGAGTCCGCGAGCCTGAGGATCGCCCCGACGCGGCCATCCGGCAGATCCAACCCCTCCCGCCCGCGGCGCCCGACAATCGCCTCGACCTGCGCCGTCCCGATGTGGAGCCGGACGCGAGCGCCGTCCGCCGGCGGCCACGCGGGCCGGCTCCCCCGTGCCCCCGGTGCGCCGAGGTCCAGGGGCCGGGCGAGCGCGACGAGGAGCCGGTCCGTCGCCTCGATCCCCGGGCCCGAGGTCAGGACCGCACCGCGCGTGAGCTGCTCGAGGGTCGCGCCGACAACGTTGATCGCGGTCCGCCCGACCGCGGCCACATGAACGGGTCCGTGATGGATCTGGAGGCCACGGACGCGCACCTCGACGCCGCCCGGCTCGAGCCGAAACGTATCGCCGACTCGAATCTCGCCGCCGCGCAGGGATCCCGTCACCACCGCGCCCCGGCCTCGAACGGCGAACGCCCGGTCGATCGCGAGGCGTCGCGGCCCGCCGGGAGCCGCGGCCGCGCTCGCGGCGACCCGATCGCGAAGCCGGACCAGCGCCGACCTCACCTCGTCGATCCCCGCTCCGGTCGGCGCGGACGCAACAAGTACCGGCGAGCCGGCGAGGGATGTTCGTGCCAGCAGTTCCGCCACCGAACCGGCGACTTCGGCCGCCCGCTTCTCACCCGCGACGTCGACCTTCGTCACGACCGCGATGCCGTTCCGCAGACCGAGGGCATCGAGGAACTCCAGGTGCTCGAGGGTCTGCGCCCGCGGCCCGTCGTCCGCGGCGATCACGAGCATCGCCGCGTCGATCTCGCCCGCCCCGACCAGCATGTTGCCGATCAGCGCGTCATGACCCGGCACGTCCACGAAGTCAATCGAGGTCCCGTCCTCGAGGTCCAGGTGCGCATAGCCGACGTCGATCGTCATCCCGCGCCGCTGCTCCTCGGGTAGGCGGTCGGCATCGATCCCGGTGAGGGCGCGGAGGAGCGTCGTCTTCCCGTGGTCGATGTGCCCGGCCGTGCCGACGACGACGGTCATCGCCGGCTCAGCGCGCGAGGGCGCGCGTGATGGTTCCCGCGAGCGCGGCGTCGTCCTCGGGCGCGACCGTCCGGAGGTCGAGGACGACGCGATCGCGTTCGATTCGCCCGATGACGCAGGGATCGCCGGTTCGGAGTCGCGAGAGGAGGTCGGTGGCGGCTCGTCCGCTTGCTGCTGCCAACGCAATGCCAGCCGATGGAAGCGTCTCGCCCGGTACCGAGCCACCGCCGACGGTCGATTCGAGCTCGACGACCTCGGCCGACCCGCCGGGGAGTGCCACAACGAGCGCCGCAACCCGCTGTCGCAGGGATTGGAGCGGTGTCGCGATCATCCGCCAGACGGGGATCTCGGCCGTCGCTCGACCAGCCCGATAGAGTGCGAGGGTAGCCGCAACGGCGGCGAGGATCGTCTTGTCCGGGCGCATCGCCCGCGCCAGCGGGTCTTTTCGGAGCCTCGCGACAATGTCGCGCCGGCCCACGATCAGCCCGGCCTGGGGTCCGCCGACGAGCTTGTCACCGGAGAAGGTCACGAGATCGGCACCGGCCGCGAGTCGCTCGCCCGGCATGGGTTCATGGGCCAGGCCCACGCGCTCGGTGGGCAGGAGGGCGCCGCTGCCCAGGTCGTCGATGACGATCACGCCGTGCCGGTGGGCGACCTCCGCGAGCGCCGCGGGGTCTGGCGCCTCCACGAACCCGGTCTGGACGAAGTTCGACGGGTGGACGCGGAGGACGACGCGAATCCGGGACCTGGGGTCGGCGAAGACCGCCTCGAAGTCGGCAACGCGGGTCCTGTTCGTCGTCCCGACCTCGACGAGGCGCACGCCGGCACGCCGGAGGATCTCGGGGATCCGCACACCACCCCCGATCTCCACGAGCTCCCCGCGCGAGACGGCCACGCCGCCCCCACGTCCCGCCAGCCCGACGCCGAGCGCGATCGCGGCCGCATTGTTCGTGACAACGAGCGCATCCCCCGCCCCGGTCAGCGCAACGAGGTGCTCCTCCGCGGCGCGGTACCTGGGTCCGCGGCGTCCCGTGGTGCGGTCCATCTCGAGGAGGATCGGGCCCTCGGCGGCCAGCCGGGCGGCCTCGATCGCGGCCCGCGGCCACGCCGCGCGTCCCAGGTTCGTGTGGACGATGACGCCGGTGGCGTTGATCACGGGGCTGGGGCCTGCCCCGTCCATTGCGCTCGTCGCCGAGTCCGGCCCGTCGAACGCCTCGAGCGCGGCCACGACTTCGGCGCCGAGCGCAGCGACGTCCCGTGGCGCCTCGCCGGCCCCCAGCCGCGCCCGCTCTCGGTCCACCACCTCACGGGCGATCGTGAGCACGGCGTCCTCGTCCCGATCGCCGGCGCCGGCACGTGCGGCGGCGAGCACGCGCTCGACGCTCGGCGGCCTCGGCCGGTCGTTCGTGGACACTGGCCCTCCATGTCTCGGGATCGCTGGCGGGAGCGCATGGGAGTCGAACCCACCGCGCGACGCC
>JBKJVO010000080.1:0-6215 GCA_046717305.1 Candidatus Limnocylindrales bacterium | reverse complement strand
ACGACGGCCAGGAGAGCACGATCCGGCCCGCCGCCGGCAGCGCCCGAACCACCCCACCTGCGGAGCGGCATCAGGTCGAGGCGCCCGGTCCGGAAGTGGGACCGACCCGGCGCAGGGGCGCCGGACGAACGCGGAAGGGCTCCTGACGACGCGGCAGGCGTCCGTGGGAGACCCCATTTTCGGGGGACACGATGGAACGATCGTGCTGCTTGTCCCCAGGTTGCGATGCTACGCAATGCGTGGCCTCACGCGTGCCGCCCGTCACGCCCCGACGCTCCCCGGATGATCCGCTGCGCACCCGTAGACTGGCGTTGTGGACCTCCTCACGGTGTTCAGGGCATTCGCCGTCGGGTCCGGCCCGGACCCGCCTAGGGACTATCCTCCAACGGGCGGAGGATCGGGGCCAGATCATGGCCGGCGCACCCCTGGAGCTCGTGCTCGAGGCCCTCGGCGGCGCCGTGTTCTTCAGGGTCGTCCTCGAGGGCGAGGAGCTGGGAGATCGGATCGTCGACGACCTCGTGACCCTCGTCCTGGAAGGAGTGGGGCCCTCGTGAACGGGTTCTTCCTCGCCGCCGGGGTGGTCGCGGCGGTAACCGCGCTCATCCACCTCATCGCCGGTCACTTCGATCCGGTTCGGCCCCTCCTCTCCTCGTCGATGGCTGAGGTGCCGAAGAGGACGCTGCATGGCACGTGGCACATGGCCTCCGCCTTTCTCGTCCTCTCTTCCGTGGCGCTCCTGTACCTGGCGTTCGCGGGCGGCGATCGCGAGACCGAGCTGCTGGCCCGATTCATCGCTCTCCAGTACCTCGTCTATGGCCTCGTGTTCCTGGCGCTTGCGCTATCCATCCGGCAGCCCAACCGGCTCCTCCGGCTGCCGCAGTGGACGGTGCTCTTCCCGGTGGCGGTCCTGGCATGGTGGGGCACGGTCTAACCGTGGGGCGACCGCTTCTCGATGAGGTAATGCCCCACTACGACGTTAGTGAGGTGCACGACGTCTGGGTGCCGGCGTCCCCCCAGGCCGCGTACGCTGCGGTGAAGTCGGTGACGCCCCGCGAGGTTCGGCTCCTCCGACCCCTCATGGCGATCCGGACGCTGCCCAGCCGGCTCAGGGGGCGCCCCGCCGCCATCGATCCCACGGCCCCCATGCTCGAGGCGTTCCTCCGCAACGGGTTCCTCGTCTTGGAAGAGGAGGCCGGCGTCGAGTTCGTGATGGGCGCCATCGGCCGGTTCTGGAGGCCGTCGGCGAACGAGCCGCTCGAGACGATCCGGACGCCCCAGGAGTTCGTGGCATTCGACGAGCCGGGCTTTGCGAAGGCCGCCCTGAACTTCACGGTGGCCCCCGAGGGGTCCGGCACCCGCATCGTCACGGAGACGCGCGTCGCGGGCACCAGCGCGGAGGCCACGAGGCTGTTCCGCCGGTACTGGCTCGTCATCGGGTGGGGCAGCGCGGCGATCCGGCGGAGCTGGCTTCGGGGGATCCGGCGCCGCGTAGAGCGGGATTGAACGAAGAGTTCATGAGAGCCTCGAGCGCGACCCGGCGGCCTGTCCTTCTACTTCGATGACCCCGACAGCAACCAGATCGAATACACGACCTATGAGCCGCCGACGTAGGACGAGCCTGACGGACTTCGCTGCCAGCAGCTGAAGACGTTGGCCTTGAGGAGTCCGAGCACCCCCCTCGCACCGCCTCCACGACGCAATTGATTGCCTAATTTGAGATCCACACGATGGCAAGACGGTGACTGTTGTGACCCAGCCGCTTCGGCCGCCCGGCTTGGCGGCAGACGAACGACGCCCCAGACGTTCAGGGCGAGCCTGGCCAGTCACGCGCCATCGATCCGCGATTGGCGGGCTAGAGCTTGATGTCCGCGTAGATGGCCGCATGGTCACTCGCCTGGTGGACCTTCTCCTTCATGGTCGGGTAGACCGGCCAAAGATCGCCGTTCTTGCCTCCCCACACCCCCTTGCGGAAGACGGACGCATTGGTCACCCGACCGAAGAGAGCGGGCGACAGCAGGATGTAGTCGATCTTGCTTCCTTTCGTCCCGTTGCCGAACGTGCCTGGCCTGCCATCCGACACGAACTTGGGATGGGTGCTGACGTCCTGCAGGTCGGTCTGGGCCAGCAGTGGGGCGAGTGGCGCTGAGTCGGGGGTGTCGTTGAAGTCGCCGACGACCGCGACGCTGGTGTGCCCTTCCGCGACGAGGCGCGCGTAGATCTCCGCGGTGCGCTTCGCCTGTCGCTTGCGCTTGGCATTTGAGCTCGCCTGGCCGCCGAAGCCCTTGCTCTTCAGGTGACTGACGAGAACGACAATCGTCTCACCCGACGGGGTGATGATCGAGAATTCGGGGCAGTCCCGGCTGAAGATGAGGCCCTGCCCGTCCGTATCGTCGACGTGGGGTTTGACGCTGACGATCTCGAAACCGGCCCTGGTCAGCACCGCCACGTCGATGCCCCGATCGTCGTTGCCGTCGATCAGCATCACCTGTGCGTACGGCGTGCCGCCGACGAGCTGCAGCATCTGCGCAGAGAACCTGCTGAGGCTGATCCGATTCTCCGCCTCGATCACGCCCAGGATCTCGGCATCGATGTCCTTGATCACCCTCGCGGTGTGGCGCATGGCCAGCTCGTCCACCGGCTCGGTCTTCAATTCCACCCAGCCGATCCAGTCAGCCCGTCCGTTCGCGACGATCTCGACTGGCTTGCCCGGCGGGCGCTTGACGAGCTTCTCGCGGACCTGTCGCAGGCGCGCGAACTGCCCACCCTCGTCGGCTCCGTTGAGGCCCAGCTTCGTGAGCAGGTCGAGGATCTCGGCCTTGTCGGCGGCGGAGTATTGCGCCTGGTTGACCAGCTCGTTGATCCGGGCGTGCTGCTCGAGGATCGGCCGGCCCTCCTCCCAGGTCGACAGCCGCATTGCCCTCGGGCGCTCAAACAGGTTCTCGACGTTATAGGACGCGATGCGGAAGGTGGATGACATCAGCCGCGTCTCCTGGTCCGAGTCGGGATCGACGAGCCTACGAACAGACTGCGCACTTGACTCAGCGTCATTAGGCGGGCGCGCCACTGAACATCGGCTCAACTATTGGTTGACGACGACTACAGTATCGCCAGGATCCGTGGAGGCAAGAGGGTTGTCCACAGGCGCTGACTGCGTCTTGAGGTAGCCTCCGTTCCCGCCCCCATCGGTTCCCGATCCGCGTCCGCGGCCGCTCGCGACCCCGTTGTCGGGGCAGCACGGGTACGTCAGATCCCACGCTTTGGAACGATCGTGCGTGCGCCCTGCGCACATCGCAGTCCGAAGCGAGTCAAGCGTCGCCGCGTTGCGTTCCAGGTTGGCCCGGGCGCCCGAGAGCCCGAACATGAAGTCGGTCACGCCCACCTCGGCGTAGGAGCCCACGAACTCCGTCAACGCCGCCTCGGATTCGAACGGTCGCTCGTCGGCCCAGCCGACGAGGTAGGCGCGACGCATCGGCGCCGGATCGCGAGCCAGGTCGTCGCAGCTCTCGGCGAACCGATCGAAGCGGCCGCGCAGCTTGGGCAGCGTCACCGGGGGTGTGTCGCCGGGATCGCCCATCGTGACGAGGACGTCGGCGTGGAGCGCGGCGGTGCGCATTGAGAATGGGCCCTGGGCGGCCACCCAGAGCGGCGGCCGGGGCTGCTGGACCGGCCCCGGGTGCATCGGGAGGGCGTCGATCCGACAGTACTCGCCGGCCAGGCTGACCGACTCGCCGCGGAGACCAGAATCGAGGACCTCGACCACCTTGCGCAGGCGCCGGGCTCGGCCTCTTGCGTCCGGGTAGTCGATGCCGAGCATTCGCTGCTCTTCCTCGTAGAAGCCGGCTCCGATCGCCATCTCGAGGCGACCCCCGGAGATCTGGTCGAGCGTGATCACCTGCTTGGCGAGGACGCCGGCATTGCGGACGGCGGCGTTCGTGACGGCCACAACGAGGCGAATGCGCACGGTCCGCGCCGCGAGCGCGGCGAGTGTCGTCCAGCTCTCGAGCCACGGACCGTCAGGACGGAAGGCCGGCGCGAAATGGTCGATGAGCCAGGCATTGTCAAAGCCCAACCGCTCGATGGTGCATCAATCCTCGAGGAGCTCGGCAAACGGCCGCCCCTGCGCCGCAACGATCCCGAACCGGAGTCTCATCGCCGCCCTGCCCCATCCCGCGCCGTCCAGCGGTCGGACAATTAGGGCGACACTACCACGCCGGACATCGTGGTAGCAGGAGCAGTGGACGTAACACCCAGTAACCTGGGGCGTCAGAGGTGTCGTGAACACGGGAGCAGGGTTGTCGATCGGTCCGCGCCTCAGCCTGATGGCGAGCACGCTCGCGCTTGCCGCCGCGGCTATCGGCTGCTCGGCAACGAACCCGTCCGTGCAGCCGTCCGGCACGGTCGGCCAGGGACCAACACCGACCGATCTGGCCTCGACCCTTCCGACCTCGACCCTTCCGACCTCGACCCCTGATGCAGCCGGCTCGCCGCTCGGCGGCTGTCCCGGTCCCCAGCCAGGTCTGGCGGCGATCCTTGCCATCGATCCCGGCCAGCGACTCGCCTGCTTCGGCCGATCAACCGTCACGTTCCAGGCGGCGGCCGTCGCCACGGAGGTCGATTGCGTCCCGGTCCAGGTCGAACCCGCATGGCTGTGGTGTCCACCGGCGGCCTTCCTCGCACCTCCCGGGACGGCCGACTCGCGGCCCGGAGCAGACTCCGGTGCATGGGCCACTGGCTCGGCCCCGACCGACGACAGACTGATCCTCGCATTCGCTGCAAACGTGCCGATGCTGGAGGTCTATGCGGCACCCGGGTCCGGGGTCGACCCGGCGCAGTTCTTCCCTGGTGCGATCGTGCAGGTGACTGGCCACTTCGACGACCCTGCGGCCACTGCCTGCCGAGTCGTCGCCGCGCAGCCCGAGCCCGGTTGGCAAGTGCCGACTCCGGCAGAGGTCGTGCTTGCATGCCGCGAAGCGTTTGTTGTGACGTCCGTGCAGCCAGGGTCGGCCTAGGAGGATCCCGGCGTCCGCCAGTCTGGCTGGGGGTCCGGCTTGTGGCCGGCCAGCTCAAGCAGCGACCACGATATCCCTCGCGACCCAGGTGTCATCCGCATCTCGACAGGCCTACCTAGACTGACGACGGACATCGATCTGGCGTGGCGTTACTTGAGGCGGATGAGCTGCGGGCCGGCGCTGCCGAACGCCGCGCCAGCGGCCTGGCCCGTATTTGGATCGATTCGACCCCAGAATGCCTCGACGTTGGCCTCGACGATCCCCTTGCCGCTCGGGGGGTCAGGGATTCGACCCAGGCCGAAGGCGATGTGGAGTACGAACGAAAGGGAGCATCCGTTTGTCCGAGTTTGACGCCTGATCAGGCGTGACCGCCCGCATGCGAATCGACACGATGCTTCTCTATGAAGAGGGGCCCCACCGTCAAGGGGCACGACTCGTTGGTCGCGATCGATCACCCGATGATGATCAGGGACCGGCGGTTTGCTGAGTGGATCGAGCAGCGCTCATCTCTCTATGGCCTTCTGCGGGAAGGACAAGGTCACGTAGGAGGCTGCTCCGGCGGCCCAATTCCATCGAGGGTCGTCAAGCGACCAGAAGCATCGTGGGGCCTGCCGGGGCGAACGGTTCATTCTTCGTGAGGACGTACCAGATGGCTTCGGCGAGCTTGCGAGCGAGCTCGACCCTCGCAACCTTCGCCCCGCGCTGGCGGCCGAGGCGCTGTTTGGTTCGTTCGTAGCGGAACTGATAGGCGGGGTGCCGGGCAGCGTGGGTGGCGGCCTCGATGAGCGCCCAGCGGAGGTACCTGGGACCGTTCTTGGCGAGCGGTCCGCGGACGTCGCGGTTGCCCGATTGACGGACGAGCGGACACAGACCCGTGTAGCCGGTGAGCTTCTTGGGGCTCGCGAAGCGGGCGATGTCGCCGATCTCCGACGCGATCGTGTACGCCAGCACCCAGCCGACGCCGGGCACGGTCAGCAGGAGCGGGATCGACGAATGGTCCGCCCCGAGCGCCCGGAGCTCCGCCTCGCAGGCGTCGATCCGAGCGTCGAGCTCGTCGACCATGGCCAGGCTGGTGGTGAGCGTCGCCGTCCACGGCTCGGGCAGTGCCAGGGCGGCGAGGAGCTCGCGTCCCTTATCCCCGAACAGGTCTGCCCTCGGCACGCGCTGACCGAACGTCATGAGCGTGGCGTGGATCCGGTTCTTGAG
>JBKJVO010000079.1:0-14629 GCA_046717305.1 Candidatus Limnocylindrales bacterium | reverse complement strand
GGCCCGGAAGGCGCCGCAGTACACGAAGCGCTGACGGCCGCCGGTTCGCCGTGTCGGACGAGCCAACTCCGCCCGTTGCTCAGCCCGGCAGCCTCCGAGGCCGGGATTTCCTCAGCGCCGCAGACCTGACCCCGGCCGAAGTCCGACGTGTCTTCGCGACCGCGGCGATGCTCAAGGCGGAGTTCGCCATCGCTCGCCGACATGCCCGTCCGCCACTCGTCCGGCGGACGCTCGCCATGCTGTTCGAGCGACCCAGCCTGAGGACGCGCGTCACCTTCGAGGCTGGGATGCAGCAACTGGGTGGTGGTGCGCTGCAGCTCACCTCCGGCAACGTTGGCTGGGGGGTCCGGGAGTCCGTCGCGGATGTCGCCCGGAACCTCCAGGCGTACGTGGATGGCATCATCGTCCGGACGGGTCCCCACGAGATCGCGGTCGAGCTCGCGGCGTGGGCCGACATCCCGGTCATCAATGCCCTGACGCTCCACGAGCACCCATGCCAGGCGCTGGCGGACGTCTTCACGCTGCAAGAGTCCTTCGGTCGCCTCGACGGCCTCGTCGTGACCTTCGTCGGCGACGGCAACAACGTGTATCACTCGCTTGCCCTCGTGGCGGCAGGACAGGGGGTCGAAGTCCGGCTGGCGCACCCGCCGGGCTTTGCGCCGGACCCGGGAATCGTGGCTCGGGCGACGGCGCTCGCCGAGGAACACGGCGGCCGGCTCGTCTTCGGACACGACCCCCGCGAAGCCGTCCGCGGTGCCGACGTCATCTACACCGATTCGTGGACGTCGATGGGTCAGGAGGCGGAGACCGAGCGACGTCGAGCCGCATTCGCGGCCTTCCAGGTGAACGCGGACCTGTGCGCCGTGGCCGGCCCGAACGCTCGGGTGATGCACTGCCTGCCCGCCCACCGTGGCGACGAGATCTCCTCGGACGTGATGGACGGGCCTCGGAGCCTGATCTTCCGGCAGTCCGAGAACCGGCTGCACGTCCAGAAGGGCCTCCTCGTCGAGATCCTTGGCGACCAGGACCCGGACGCAGACGCGTAGCCCCCGACAAACGCACCCGTACCGGCGAACCCTGACGGCGCCGGCGCGAGGAGCGGGCGCTCCCGGGCGTAGGATGCAGGTCGCATGAGCGAGGCCCTTTACGAGCAATACAAGGCCGCGCTGCGGCGCGGTCACGTCGCCGCGCTGCGGGGCCGGCTGGACGCGGCCGAAGCGGCATATCGCGCCGCCTCCGTGATCGCTCCCGATCGCGCGCTGCCGTTTGCGAGCCTCGGCGACGTGCTCCGACGCCAGGGCCTGATCGATGCGTCGCTCGTCGCGTACGGCTCCGCGCTCGCCCGCGCCCCACGCGACGAGGGTTCGCTCCGCGGCCGCGCCGAGCTCCACGCCGATGCAGGGCGCCGGACCGACGCAGCGTTGGATTACGAAGCACTCGCCGAGGTCCTGGAAGTTGCCGGGCGACTGACGGATGCGTGCGACGCCGCCCGGCGCGCGCTCGAGCTGGCCGAGTCCCGGTCACGCCGCCGGGAGATGGAGCGGCTGAGCGCGCAGCTCCGGGAGCGTGGCGGCGATGACCGGACGGCAGCGGAAGCCCTCGACGATGCCTTCCGGATCCTGGATGCGGACGAGGTGCCGCCCGGCCGCCGGGATCGGGCTGACGCGAATGCCACAGACCGGGGCGCGGCGGCTCGGGTGGACGCGCCCGGGGGAGAGCTCGCCGTCGTGGACGCCGCAGTGCTCGAACCCGACGCCGCACCGTCGTCGGCGCCCGATCCGGCGATCCAGCGCGCCGTGGCGGATGCGCTCCTGGACAGCGGCGACATAGCCGGCGCGGCCGTCCGACTCCTCGCGCTGGCGGCGCTCCACCGAGCCGACAGGCACCATGACGCAGCGATGGACGCCTGCCTCGCCCTGGTCGCCGTCACCCCGTCCCACCACCGGCTGCAGCTCGAGATCGCCGCGATCCAGCTGGATCGCGGCTGGGTCGGGATCGCTGCGGAAAAGGTTCGCCTGCTCGCCCGCCTGGCCAACCTGGACGCGGATGCAGACGCGGCGGGCGCCGTTGCGGCGTTCGCCACCGCACACGGCCTCGAACCTCCGGAGTCCTCGGCCGGCCCCGCCTGATCCAGCGTCCACACGGGACGTGCCGACCCCCGACGGTCCCGGACCGGCGGGGTCGCGATGCTACACTCGCCGAACGATGCCGCAGTTCCTCGCGTCGATCCTGGACCAGGTCCGGCTCACGACGCTGCTCGACATCGGGCTCACTGCTCTCCTGATCTACTGGCTGTTCAGCCTGATCCGCGGCACCCGGGCTGTCCGGCTCGTCATCGGCGTCAGCGTCCTGTTCGTCGTGTACATCGCGGCCCAGGCCTTGACCCTTCGGCTCCTCACGCAGATTCTCCAGGCTGGCGCGGTGGTGGGGCTCATCGCGCTCGTTGTGATCTTTCAACCGGAACTTCGACGTGCCCTCGAGCGAATTGGCCGGGTCGGGTCGTTTGCATGGCTGTTTCCGGCCGAGAACCGGGAGGCTGACCAGGTTGCGGCGCAGGTGGCGCGTGCGGCCGCATTGATGTCCGGCGACGGCCATGGCGCGCTCATCGTCATGGAGCGGGACACCGGCCTGGAAGAGATCGCGGAGACCGGCGTGATGATCCACGGCGACCTGTCCGTGGACCTGCTCCGCACGATCTTCATGCCGCGAGCCGCCCTCCACGACGGCGCCGTGATCCTGCGCGGCACGACGATCCTCGCTGCGGGAGCGCTCCTTCCGCTCGCCGAGACCACAATGCACACGGAACGCCTCGGGACGCGCCATCGGGCGGCACTCGGCATCACCGAACAGACCGACGCCGTCGTGGTGGTCGTGTCCGAGGAGAACGGACACGTGAGCCTCGTGGAGCGGGCGCGGATCGTGCGCAATTTGGGCGAGCTGCAGCTGGCGCGGGCGCTGCGGGCGCTCCTCCATCCCCAGGCAGAACATGGCCGGCGGCCGTTCCGCTCCACGATCCAGGTCGGCCGCAATGCATCGACGATCCGGGGTCTGGGCCGCTTCGTGAGCCGCTCGGACCTACCTGATCTCACCAACGACGCAGCCGCTGCCCGGGAAGGTGGGGGTACCGCGGGCCATCCGTCGCCGACGAGTGCTGGTGAGGCCCCCGGGTCGTCTGAGCCCGCCGGGACGGCGTCGTCAGGGCGATGATCAGGATTCTGGGCCTCATCGTCCACAACTGGCCGCTCAAACTCGCGGCGGTTGCGCTTGCGACGCTGCTGTACGCCGGCCTTGTCGTGTCGTCGAGCGCCAAGCTGTTCGAGGGCAGCGTTCCCATCGAGGCGAGCGGTGTCACCTCCGACGTGACGATCCTGTCCGACCTGGGGGCGGTGCGCCAGATCCGATACGTCGCGCCGGGCGACCTGGGGCTCCGACTGGACAGCTCCAGCTTCCGCGCGACCGTGGACCTCGCCGCGATGGATCCGGCCGACGGACGGACCTCGGTGGCGGTCCGAGTCGTCTCGATCGACCCACGGATCCAGATCCTCGATTACGAGCCCCGCCGGATCGTCGTCGAGCTCGATGCGGTGGTGAGTCGGGTCGTGCCGGTCCGAGTCGTCATCGGACCGGTCCCGAGCGGCCTCGACATCGGGGAACCCGTCGTCGAGGACGCCAACGTGACGGTGACGGGCGCTGCCTCGATCGTCGAGCGAGTAGCCGAGGTGCAGGCAAGGATCTCCGTGGACGCGTCCGGAATCGATGTCAACCGGTCGGTCGATCTGCTCCCCGTGGATTCTGCGGGGGAGCCGCTCTCGCCTGTGGATGTGGAGCCGACGACCACGCGCGTTCGTCTGCCAATCTTCACGGACCGGCAGACGAAGACCCTCCCGATCCGGCCCGTCGTGGCCGGCTCGCCGGCGGCGGGCTTTGAGGTTGCAGCGGTGAGCGTGGATCCGCTCGTCGTAGCCGTCGAAGGCGATGTCGACGACCTCGTCCTGCTCGAGGTCGCGGACACGGCGCCCATCACGATCACGGGGGCGACCTCGGACATCACGGCGACGACCAGGCTCGAGCTTCCAGAGGGCGTCCAGGTCCTCGGCAACCCGACCGTGACGGTCACCGTGACGCTCCGGCCGGTCACGGCGACGCGCACCTTCGAGGCGGGACTCCTCCTGCTTGGCGCCCGGCCAGACCGCGTCTACGCGCTGTCCACCGATCGCGTCCTCGTGACGATCGGTGGGTCGGTGGCGGACCTCGACCGCCTGTCCGGATCCGCGATCGCTCTGACGCTCGACGTCTCCGGACTTGATGTCGGCATGCACGAAGTCAGCGTTGGCGCAAACCTCCTCACCGGCCTTACGCTGGTGGGCGTGAGTCCCGACCCGATCACCGTGACGATCACCGGGCCGGGATCCACTGGCAACCCGCCACCCTGACGCCCGGCGCCGTCCGCGCCGACCCACGAACCGCCCCCAGATCCGGAGGAGCCACGAGGCGTGCCGCGCCTGTTCGGAACCGACGGCATCCGCGGCGTCGCGAACGTCGAGCTCAAGCCGACGATCGCGTACGCACTCGGTCGTGCGACGGCCCACCGGCTCGTCGGCGGGCGCGGCGCGATCGTCCTCGGGCAGGACACGCGGCGCTCCGGCGACCTGTTCGTCGCCGCGATCACCGCCGGGGCCATGAGCCTGGGAACGGACGTGCACCGGGTCGGCATCGTCCCGACGCCAGCGCTCGCCTTCCTCGCGGGGACCGGCGAGTATGCGGCCGGGATCATGGTCTCCGCGTCCCACAACCCCGCGGCGGACAACGGGCTCAAGGTCCTGGACCGTGACGGCCTGAAGCTGGACGACCCGGTCGAGGACGAACTCGAGCAACTGATCTGGCGGACCGAGGAGCTCGGCGGCGTCGGCAACAATGAGCTGGGCATCTCGGTGGACGCACGACATCGGGTCGCGTCCTACGTCGCGGACCGGATGGGCCTCGCCGGCGACATCGATGCGTCCGGGCTGCGCGTCGTTCTCGACGCGGCCAATGGTTCCGGCGGGGTCGTGGCACCGGGGATTCTGGCGGCGACCGGCGCGGCCATCGAGGTCATCTTTGCCGAGCCGGACGGCACGAACATCAACCTCGACTGCGGAGCCACGAGCCCAGCCGCCCTTGCGAGGGTGGTTGCCGAGCGTGGTGCCGATGTCGGGTTCGCGCTGGACGGCGACGCGGACCGCCTGATCGCGGTGGACGCCGCCGGCCGGGTGGTGGACGGCGACCAGATCCTGGGGGTCCTCGCGCTGGAGCGGCTCGCACGCGAGGCCCTCGCCGGGCGTACGCTCGTGGTCTCGGTCCTCTCGAATGGCGGGCTGCAACAGGCCGTCGAGGCCGCGGGTGGGACGGTCGTGCGCACCCCCGTCGGCGACAAATACATCCTCGAGGGGATGCAGGTCGCGGGCGCCGGGTTGGGCGGCGAGAAGAGCGGCCACGTCATCGTTCGCGACCACACGACCACCGGCGACGGCATCGTCACGGCCCTCGAGATCCTCCGCGTGATGACCGCCGCGCGGCAGCCGCTCGCCGAGCTCGCGGCGGCGATCCCCCTCCTGCCGCAGCAACAGCGCGCGGTCATGGTGCGTCACAAGGACCAGTGGGAGGGGGATCCGGTCCTCCAGCGTGCGATTCGCGAGGCGCAGGCGCGTCTCGGAAACACCGGACGCATCATCGTCCGGCCGTCCGGCACGGAACCCGCCCTGCGGGTGATGGTCGAGGGCCCGGACGCCGCCCTCGTCGCCGAACTGGCCGACGCCATCGCGACCGTCGCGAACGAGCGGCTACACTGACCCCGGTGCCCATCCCGTCGAGCCAGGAACCACCCGGCAGCGGCCGGGCTACCAGACGAAGGACCTGAACGATGTGCGGCATCGTCGGCTACACGGGGCCCCGCGAAGCAGGACCCATCCTCATGGAGGGCCTAAGGCGCCTCGAATACCGCGGCTACGACTCCGCGGGCATCGCCCTCGTGGATGAGGAGGGCGAGCTGTTCGTCGAGAAGCGAGCGGGCAAGCTCGCCAATCTGACCACTGCGATCGCCGACCGGACCCCGCACGCCGCGATGGGCCTCGCCCACACCCGCTGGGCGACGCACGGTCGCCCGAACGATCTGAACGCGCATCCTCACGTGGACTGCACCGGAAAGATCACGGTCATCCACAACGGGATCATCGAGAACTTTCGCGAGCTCCGTGACGGACTCGAGGCGCGAGGCCACACACTCAAGTCGGAGACGGACACGGAGGCGCTCGCGCATCTGGTCGAGGAGGCATATGCCGGCGACCTGGCCGATGCCGTCCGCGCGGCGCTCCGCCGGGTCGAAGGCGCCTACGCGATCGTGGTGATGCACCGCGAGGAGGCCGGGCGGCTCGTCGGCGCTCGACAGAACGTGCCGCTCGTCGTGGGCCTCCACGGAGAGGAATCGTTCATCGCGAGCGACGTCGCCGCGATCCTCGCGCACACGAACCGGATCGTCTACCTCGAGGAGGGCGACGTCGTGGACGTCCGTCCGACCGGCGTCGTCGTCACCGACATCCACGGCACCGTCCGAATGCGCCCGGAGACCCGCATCGACTGGACGCCCGAGGTCGCCGAAAAGGGCGGCTACGAACACTTCATGCTCAAGGAGATCCACGAACAGCCCGACGCCCTGCGCCAGTCCCTTGCCGGACGGGTCGGTCGCGACGACCGGATCCACCTGCCCGAGATCGATGCGCTCGAGCCGGTCCTCCGGGAGATCACCCGGATCGAGCTCGTCGCGTGCGGGACCGCGTCGTATGCGGCACTCGTGGGTGCGTCGGCGCTCGAGGCGTGGACCGGTCTGCCCGCGCGCGTCACCGTCGGCTCGGAGTTCCGGTACAGCCCACCGCCGCTTGATGGTCGGACGCTGGTCATCGCGGTGACCCAGTCCGGCGAAACGGCCGACACGATCGCGCCGACGCGCTATTCACGGGAGCGCGGCTGCCCGATTATCGCGATCACGAACACGGTCGGATCCGCGATCACCCGGGAGGCGGACGCGGTCCTCTTCCTCCAGGCCGGCCCGGAGATCGCGGTCGCGGCGTCGAAGACGTTCGTGACCCAGGTGACGACGCTCGTCGTCCTCGCTGCCGCGATCGGCCGCCTGCGCGGCACCTTCGGCGAGGCGGCGGAACGGGAGCTCGGTGCCGCGCTTCGCGCGCTCCCGGAGGCGGCCGCAAAGGCACTCGCGTGGAACGGCCCCTCCGCCGCCGACCTGGCGCGCCGGTACGTGAACTCGCGCGGCTTCATGTTCGTGGGCCGCGGCTCGACGTACCCGGCCGCGCTCGAGGGTGCGCTGAAGCTGAAGGAGATCAGCTACGTCCATGCCGAGGGCTACCCGGCCGGCGAGCTGAAGCACGGCCCGATCTCGCTCCTCGACGCCGAGTGCCCGCTCGTCGCGGTGGCCACCCGCTCATCGACGTACGACAAGCTCATCAGCAACGTCATGGAGGGTCGGGCCCGCGATGCCCGGGTCATCGCCGTGGCGACGGAGGGCGACCCGCAGATCGAACGCTTCGCGGACGACGTCTGCTGGGTTCCGGACACGCACGAGGCGATCAGCGCGGTCCTGGCGATCATCCCGCTCCAGCTGTTCGCGTACCACACCGCGCTCGCGCGCGGCACGGACGTGGACCAGCCGCGCAACCTCGCGAAGTCGGTCACGGTCGAGTAGGGCATGACCGATCGGAGTGCCACTGGAGGGCCTCTTCCGGTGGACGCCTTGGGACTCTCCGAGGCCCGAGGCGACGCCCCTGCGAGCTATCGGCCCGAGGACACGACGGAGCTCGGGATCGACATCATCAAGGTCTCCCGGATCCGCGAGACGCTGGCACGCTTCGGCCCTCGATTCTCGGGTCGCGTCCTGACGCCCGCCGAGCAGCGCTACGTTCGTGACCGCCCGGAGACGTTCGCGGGCCGGTGGGCGGCGAAGGAGGCGGTGAGCAAGGTCCTGGGCCTTGGGGTCCGCGGCATCGGCTGGCGAGACATCGAAGTCGAGCGGTTGCCGACGGGACAGCCGTCCGTTCGGCTCCACGGCCGGGCGGCGCAGCGCGCCACGCAGCTGGGGATGGACCGGATCGCCCTGTCCATCACGCACGAATCGGACTACGCGGTGGCGATCGCGTTCGGCGTCCGGACTGCCGGTGGACGCTACGTCTTTCCGCTCGACATCGAGGAACGCCTCGACGACCGGGAGCGACGTCTGCTGGCAAGGATGGACCGGATCCGCGCACTCCACGACGCCGCGGCCGTGGAGCGTGAGCGTGACTGACCGACCGGTCGTCTTCGGACGACTGGCGGCCGACGTCGACCCAGCGACGGTCGTGCCGACAGCCGGTGAGCTGGTCCTCGACGATCGGTCCGTCGCGGTGCTCCTCCCGGCCCGCCCGGCCCGCGGCCACAAGGGGACATTCGGCAAGCTGCTCGTCATCGCCGGTTCGCTCGACTACGCGGGTGCGGCGCTGCTCGTCTGTCGGGCAGCCGGACGCGCCGGCGCCGGCCTGGTGACACTGGCCGTCCCCGAGTCGCTCCAGCCGCTCTTCGCTGCGAAGGTCGTCGAAGCCACGACGATGGCGTTGCCCGAGGATGATGTCGAGGACGTGGACCCCGAGCCGGCCCTCGCGCGGATCCTGGACCACGAACATGACGCAATCGTCCTTGGCCCGGGCTTGAGGCCCGGCCTCGCGACGACAGAGCTCGTTCGCCAGCTCATCGCCGGCGGTGGCGAGGAGACTCCGGCCCCGATCGTGCTCGACGCGGAGGCGCTGCGGTCGATGGCGACGCTTGGCACCTGGTGGTCCACGGCCTCGCGACCGGCCGTCCTGACGCCACATCCAGGGGAGTTCGCGCGGCTTCGGGCCGGTGCCGGCGCGGATCCGGCCGCAGACGGCGATCTCGCCGGGGACGACCCTGCCCGGTTCTCGGCCGCGCGCGATGCGGCGCTGACCTGGGGTCAGGTCGTCGTCCTCAAGGGTGCCCGGACGGTGATCGCGGAGCCGGATGGAACCGTGTCCATCGCGCCGTTCGAGAACCCAGCGCTCGCGACCGGGGGCACGGGGGACGTCCTCGCCGGCGTCATCGGTGCGCTGCTGGCACAGGGAATGCGTCCCGCGGACGCGGCCCGGCTTGGCGTCTACCTGCACGGGATGGCCGGCGATACCGTCCGCGAACGACTGGGCGACGCGGGACTCCTGGCTTCGGACCTTCCCGACGCGATCCCCATGGCCCGAAAACGCCTCGCCGCCGTCGCCGATCGCCTTCAGACTGGGAAACGGCTCGGGTTCGCGGTCCGCGAGCCGGCCGGAGCGGCCGACTGAGCACGAGGCCCTCGCCGCGGTCCATCGACGCCCGACTGGCCGCGGCGGGTCTGCCGCCGCTTCCCCGGACGGCATGGCTGGAGATCGATCTCGACGCGCTCGGTGCCAACCTCGCGGCGATCAGGCGGTATGCCGGATCGGCCGTGCCCGTCCACCCGGTGGTGAAGGCGGACGCGTACGGCCACGGCTCCGTGCCGGTGGCCCGTGCCCTGGAGGCGGCGGGCGCGGATGGCTTCTGTGTCGCCGCCTACGACGAGGCGGCCGCCCTGCGGGCGAGCGGGATCCGTCGACCCATTCTCGTGCTCTATCCGATTCCCACGATCTGGGCCGCCGAGGCGGCGCGCCGTCGGATCGCCGTCACTGCCGGCGACCTCGCCCACCTCGAGGCGCTGCTCGCGGCCACGGCGCGCCCTCCGTCGAGGACGGCCCTCCAGATCCAGCTCGAGGTGGAGACGGGCCTGGGCCGGGGCGGATTCGGACCGGACGGGCTGGTTCAGGCGGCGCGTCGGATCGTCGCCGCGCCGGGGGTCCGCCTCGCTGGCCTCTGGACGCACTTCCAGGCTCCCGAGGACGCCGACGCCACGTCCGCCCAGCTGGAGCGCTTCGAAAGCGCGGCCAGCGTCCTTCGGGCCGCCGGCGTGCGGCTTCCGCAGCGCCATGCGTCCGCGTCCGGTGCGATCGTCCAGGGCGGCGTCGCGTCATACGACGGCGTCCGGCCGGGCCTCTCGATCTACGGGCTCCTGCCCGACGAGCTCCACGGCGCGCTCGCCACATCCGTGCTGGCCGCCTTCCGGCCGGTCATGTCGCTCCACGCCCGGCCGGTCAGGGTCGCCGAACTGCCGGCTGGCTGGGGGATCAGCTACGGTCCAACGTTCCGGACCTCGAGGCCGAGCCGGATCGCGACGCTGCCACTTGGCTACGGCGACGGCTGGGCCCGGGCTCTGTCAAATCGAGCCGGGGCTCTGGTCCGCGGCATCCGCGTGCCGCTGGTCGGAAACGTCGCGATGGACGCGATCATGGCCGACGTCACCGACGTTCCCGGGCCACCCATCACGGCCGACGACGAGTTCGTCCTCCTTGGACGCCAGGGCGACGCCGAGATCAGCGCAGCCGAGCTGGCGCGCCTCCGCACCACGAACTCGTGGGAAGTCGTCACGACCATGGCTCGGCGCCTACCTCGGGTGTACCATGCGCGATCCGGACCGGAGGGCGTCCGGACGCTCATCTCCGGAGGACTTGGGTGACCCGCCTGGAACTGTGGAACGGGGACATCTGCGTCCTCGAGGTGGATGCGATCGTGAATCCCGCCAACCCGACGCTCTGGTTGTCCACGGGCGTCGCCGGCGCGCTTAAACGCGCCGGCGGGGATGCGATCGAGTTCGCCGCCGTCCGGCAGGGTCCTGTCGCGCTCGGCGACGCCGTCGTGACCCCGGCCGGCACCCTCGCCGCCAGATCCGTCATCCACGCTGTATCGCTCGATCGCGACCGGCGGGCCTCGGGACCCATCCTCGAGGCCGCGGTGCGCAGCGCGATGGCTCGGGCCCGCGAGATCGGCGCAGCGAGCATTGCCTTCCCGGCGCTCGGCACGGGTGTCGGTGGGTTCCCGCTCGATGAGGCGGCCAGGATCACCGTCGCCACCGTCCGTGACGAGATTGGACGAAGCCCGGGCATCGATCACGTGGTCTTCGCCCTCCGCGGACTCGCCGCGTACCAGGCCTTCGAACGAGCGCTCGCGGCCGATGATGCGCCCGGCGTGGCGGCGGTTGACGCGTCCCGACCCGAGTCGGTGGCGGAGGGTGCTGCATGAGCGACTTCGGCGGATCCGGCATCGATCACACGGACGAGCAGCGCGACGAGCTCGTCGAGCAGGTTGCGCGCGAGATCCAGCTCCGCGGCCTGACGGCGCCGGCCGTCCACTTCCTGCATGCCAGCCGGCCGTACCGCCCACTTGGGGCGAACGCGATGCTCTTTTTTGACCCCGTGCTGCGAAGCCTGTTCGGCGGCGATCTCGCCGAGGCGACGGCGATCCTCGCTGACGACGACGGGATCGAACAGCTCATCGAGCGCCTGGAGGAGCTCGACGAGGAGACCGCCTGGGACGCGTGACTCCCGTTTCCCGTGGGACCCGTCAGCGGGCTGCGCCGCCGAACCGTGTCCCCGTCCCGGCCGGTAGCATGCACTCGTGACCAGGGCTCCCAACGCGCTCGTCGTCGTTGACGCGGGCGCCGCCACCACCGCCCTCGCGATCCTCGGTCGACCGGGCGCCCGCTGGCGGCTGCTCGGTACGCTGGCCGCCCCGGCAGGCGCGGACGAGGACGAGCTCGTCGACGTCCTGGCGGCGCGGATTCGGGCCGAGGACGCCGAGCTCGCCGCGGCGACCGGGCTGGATTCCGGCAGGCTCAGGGCCATGCCGCGGCTCGCCAGCCGAAGCGCGCCACCGCGAACCCTGGCCGTCCTCGCCGGTTCACCCCGAACCGTGGCGCTCCTAGGGGCCGTTGCAGCCCGAACGCCATGGCGCGTCGAGGTTGCATCGACCGAGACACACGATCCACGCGAGATGACCGAACTAGCGCTCCGTGCCGATGTCTCGGCCGTCCTCGTCGCGGCGGGGGAGCCGCCGGGCCCCGACGAGCGAGCGGCCCTGGATGATCTCGCCTCCCTCGTCGCTGCCGTCGCCCGCCGTCGCCCAGAACTCCAGATCATTCTGGGCGGGGCGATTCGTAGCCGGCGAGCGTGGACCGAAGGAATTGGAACGGATCCCCCCGGCACGCCGGACCGGATCGTGGAGGCCCCCGCGATCGGTGGACGGAAGCACACCGACGAAGGCCTTCGGGTGCTCCTCGACGGCCTGCTCGCAGACCCGTTGGATGGTCGCCGAGCCATGCGCGCATCGGCGGAATCGCTCGCCGACCTCCTCGACCGGCGCGTGGAGATCCTGGAGGTCGGCCACGACGGTGGTGCCCGGATCGTCGCCGCGCCCGGTGCCGCCGGCGAAGACCCGACCAGTGCGGCCGTGATCACCGCTCGCGGCGGCCTCGTCTCGCCGGAACCCGACGACGCGTTCATCGACCAGGTGCTCGCCTGGACGGCTGGCAGCCATGACCGGCATCGGATGGGCGACCGGCTTCGTGACCTTCGTGCCACGCCGTGGTCCGATCCCACCGGTGAGGGCTCCCGACTTCGGCTCGCCGCGGCGCGCGCGGCATTCGCAAGGGTCGCCGCGGTGACGCCTGAGATGTCCGCCCAACCGCCCGCCGACCTGACGATCGTCACCGGCGGATGTTTCGCTGCCGCACCGGCCGCCGCGATCGGGATGGCGCTCGCGGACACGATCCGTCGGCCCGGAGCAACGCAGCTCGCGATCGATCCGGCACGTCTTCTCGGACCGATCGGGACTATCGAGGACCCGGGCGAGCGCCGCGCGCTCCTTGCCGACGTGGCAGGTGATCTCCTCGTGCCGCTCGGGACCGTGATCCTCGCCGCTGGCCTCGGCATTCGGGGCAGCGATGCGAGGGTTGGGCGGCTCACCCTAGATCGCGACGGGAGCACCGCGAGCCACGACCTGGCCGCCGGCGAAGTCGCGTTCGTGGACCTGCCACCCGGTGCCGCGGCGCAGGCCTCGTTCGACTTCCGCGAGGCGGCCCGGATCGGCCGCCGGGTGCGCCGGGTCAGCGTGCCGGTCACGGGCGGCCTGGCCGGGCTCCTCGTGGATTTCCGTGACATTCCCCTGCGGCTGCCCGTGCGCCGGGACCGACGTCGCGCGGTCCTCAGCGCATGGTCGGCCCTGGCCTGGCCGGGAGAGGACCGGTGAACCGGGCGGCGCGCGGCGCGACCCGCGATCCGGCGCGCGACAAGGCCCCCGCCTCGCCGCCCGCCCCCACGGATGGGCCGATGCCCGAGGGTCTGCGGTTCGTGCGTGCTCGACCGGTGGTCGTCGGGCCGGTGGAGGCGACGTTCTCCCTCCGGCCCGGGGAGCGCCCGCTCGTGGCGTTCGGCGAGGCCGTCGGCGAGGGCGACCTGCTCGCGGAGCGGATGCGCGACCCCAGGACGGCGGTGATCTCGGGTCGCGTCCAGCCAGAGGGCGGCGAGCCGGGCGACTTCTGGGAATCAGCGCCTGGTCAGCGGGCGATGGAGGTCGGGACGCGGCGAGGAGAGCTCCTGTTCCGGAGTGGGGGGCGTTGGCGAATCGGAACGGGTGAGCACGACGACCCACTGTTGGCGCCGTTCAGGGGCATCGTCAGCGAGGTCCGATCGGGCATCGGGATCCGTGTGCGATCTGCGTCCATGGGGGTTCCCGGCCGCGACGTTCTGGCCGGCCCCAGTTCGGGCCGCCTCGAAATCATCGCGCCGCGGGATCGTGACGTTCGTGCGTCCGAGATCGACGTCGGGAGTGCGGGCGCGATCCTCGTCGCGGGCGCCCATCTCGACGCCGAGGCGATCACGCGCGCCCGGGCCGTCGGCGTGCGGGGGTTCATCGTGGCGGCACTCGGGATCAAGGAGCGTCGCGACGTCCTCGCATCGGAGCGCCGGGGTCAGGCGGCGGTCCACGGGCGTCCGCCCTTCGCCATCCTGATCCTCGACGGGGCCGTGCGCCGGCCGATTGCGTCGCCGCTGATGGCCGTTCTCGAGCGCCTGGCAGGCCGGACCGTGGCGATCGTCGGCGACCCGCCGTGCCTCGTCCTCGACGACTCGGGTTCCGAGCTTCCCGCGCCGTCGCCGGACCTCGTCCGCATCGTCGCCGGGCCCCTCGCGGGCGCGGAGGGCCGATGGGTGGGCCTCGCGGGGCGACAACGGTTCCCGGGCGGCGTCATCCTGGAGGCAGGGTTTGTCCGGTTCGCCGGCCGGCCACCCGTGGCGATTCCGCTGGGTGACCTCGAGCGGTTCACCTGACCGGCAGGTCCCCGAACCATCGGCTACGCTCGGGGCGATGACCCCCGCCGCGACGCTCGCTACCAAGCGCACCACCACCGGCCCGGAGGCAACGCAGCGGTTGGCCGCGGCGCTCGCCGACGTCGCGGTGGCCGGCGACCTGGTGTGCCTGTGGGGCGAGCTCGGAGCCGGCAAGACCGCCTTCGCGAAAGGGTTCGGGCGCGGGCTCGGGGTCCCGACGACCGTGAACTCCCCGACCTTCGTCCTGATGGCCGAGCACGCAGGCCGGCTCCCGCTCTTTCACCTGGACCTCTACCGGCTCGCGGACGCCGGCGACGCCTGGGCGAGCGGGCTCCTGGATGAGCGCCAGGCGACCGGTGTCACCC